>JAQCJA010000563.1 GCA_027593305.1 bacterium | reverse complement strand
GGGCATGGAGGACGAGGGGGAACGCGCCGAGTTTCTCGAAGCTCTGGGGCTGACATCTCCGGGTCTGGACCGCGTCAATGCAGCCGCCTACAATGCCCTCGGCCTCATGTCGTACTACACCGTCGGCGAAGACGAGTGCCGCGCCTGGACGATTCGCCAGGGCGCCACCGCACCCGAAGCAGGCGGTGCCATCCATTCCGATATCGAACGCGGCTTCATCCGTGCGGAAGTCATGAAATTCGATGACTTCATCGCCGCCGGCACCGAGGCGGAGGCCCGCAATCGTGGCCACCTGTCAACGCGCGGCCGTGATTACATCGTCGAGGACGGCGATATCATGCACTTTCTGCACAACGGCTGACCCTCCGGGCATGACCACGGGCGACACACCGCAGGGCGAAGACATGTCGCGCCGCCGGTGCCTGTCTGCTCTGGGCGCAGGCCTTGCCGCGCTGGCTCTGCCGCTGCCCGTTGCGGCAGCGGGTCGGCGGCCGCCCAACATCGTCATGATCGTTGCCGACGACCTGGGCAGCACCGATCTGGGCTGCTACGGTGCCACTGACCTGCGCACCCCCCACCTCGACGCCCTGGCGGCGCACGGCGTCCGCTTCACCGATCACTACGTAACGGCCCCGGCGTGTACCCCCTCACGCGCCAGCCTGCTCACAGGACGGGAACACGCCCGGGCGCTGCAACGCAACGTGGGCATGGAGGCGGAGGAGACAACCCTGGCGGAACTGCTGCGCGCCAGTGGCTACCACACGGCGGTGTATGGCAAGTGGCATCTGGGCATTCCCGCCGCCGTCAGTCCCCTGGCTCAGGGCTTCGATGAGTTTGTCGGTTTCAAGGTGGGCGCCATCGACAACTATTCCCATTCGTACTACTGGGGTGCCGGCGTCGGCCATCGCCTGTGGAAGGATGACGCCGAGTATCACGAGGATGGCACATACTTTCCGGACCTGGTCACCCGCGAAGCGACGCGCTTCATCGAGCGCAGCGGCGATCATCCCTTCTTCCTCTACCTTCCCTACAACCAACCGCACTATCCTCTGCAGCCGACCGTCACCAGCCTGCAGCAGGTGGCACACATCACCGACCCGGCGCGTCGCCAATACGCCGCCTGTGTGCAGGTCCTTGATGACGCCCTGGGGCGCATCGTTGGCGCCATCGCGGCGCAGGGGCTGACACGGGACACGATTGTGCTGTTTCTCAGTGACCATGGGCACTCCACGGAGCCCGACTCCCTGTCGGGCGGGCGCAGCACACCCTATCGTGGCAACAAGGGCACACTGCTGGAGGGCGGCATCCGCGTGCCCTGCGTCGTCTCGTGGCCAGGTCAGTACCCCGAAGGCATCGTTCGCCATCAGTTGACATCCAGCCTCGACTGGTTTCCGACACTGGCGGCACACGCCGGCGCCTCGACGGCGGGACTGACACTCGACGGCCGTGACCTGCAGAGCGTTATTTCGTCACCGCAGGCGACGGCACATGCGGCGCTCTGCTGGACCTATGGTGATTTGTGGGCGGTGCGCGAAGGACCCTGGAAACTCATGGGTGGCGGCGAGGGTGAGATCTCGCTGTATAACCTGGACGACGACCCGGGCGAAATGCACGACCTGCGATCCCAACGGCATGATAGGTTCCGCCATCTGGCCGAGGTGCGTAACAACTGGGCCGAGTCCCTGCGTGCCGACCCCACCGTCATCCGCGAATTGGGACTGTAGACGATGCTCACACGACAAGGATCACCTGCAGTACGATGGCTCACCTGTCTCCTGCTGCTCGCCGCCGGCCTGTCGGCCGCAGCGGACTCGACAGATGACGGTCGCCCATGGCAGCGGGACGATTTCACGTTGCAGGAGGCCGGTGGGGATCGCAGCTTTGCACTGCTCGGCGCCCGGGGCGAGTGGGTGGCGCTGCATTTTCTGCTGAAAACGACGTGCCCCTACTGCCTGCGACACACGCACGACTACACGACTCGCGCCGCCGAGGTCCCCGGCGTTCGCCACGTCTTCATCAAGCCCGACACCGACGAGGAAATCGCCGCCTGGGCATTGAACCTGGCAGGCCGCTTCGACAACAATGCCGCCGTCGCCGCCGAGATCGCCGGTCTGCCCATCATCTACCGCGATCCGGATGCGACCCTGGCGGAGCTTTTCGAGATTCCGGACGGGTATCAGTTCCATGGACAAGTCGTGCACTACCCGGCGCTGGTGCTGCTCGATCCGCAGGGCCAGGAAGCGTTCCGCTACGTGGGCAGCAACAATTCTGATCGTTTCGCCTTCGACGACTTTGCCGCCAAGATCGCCGAACTCGAGGCCATCCCAACGAGAGGCAGGACTCGCATGACCGACCCGTTTCCCTGGCCCGAAGATCGCATCGAACAGTACACCGCCCATCGCGCCGTGGGCCCCATAACGGTGGATGGTCACCTCAACGAAGCCTCCTGGCTACATGCGCCCCGGTCGCCGCGCTTCGCCGATCTCGTCAACGGCACGCCCGGGATCCACGACACCCGGGCTGCGGTTCTCTGGGACGACGACTATCTGTACGTCGGCTACTGGGTGGAAGAACCCATGCTCGAGGCAACGCTGAAGAACCGCGATGACCTCATCTACATGGACAACGACATCGAGTTCTTCATCGCCGGGCCCGGTGCCTACTACGAATTTGAGATCAATACGTTTGGTACGATCTACGAGGTCTTCTTCATCTGGGATGATGCCTACGAGAAGCTGGGCTACAGCAAGCAGGCGGAATTTTCCAGGGACCATCCGCAGGCCAGGCCCTTTCCCGGTGTCGGCTTCCAGCCGCATCCCCGCGGCGGCCGCACAGGCTTCTGGAACTGGGACTTTCCGGGGTTGCAGTCCGCCGTTGTCGCCGACGGCACGATCAACGACAATGCCGATCGTGATCGTGGCTGGACGGTCGAACTGGCTCTGCCGTGGAAAGGCATGAAGTGGCTTGCCAACGGGGATGGACGGGCTCTGCCGCCGAAGGCGGGTGATGTCTGGCGCATGGACTTCTCGCGCTTCAACACATACAAGCAGGCGCCGCCGGCCAATGATCACGGCGGCTGGGCCTGGAGCCCGCACGGTGTCTGGGACAGTCACGTACCGGAGTGTTTCCCGTACATCACGTTTTCGGACCAGCCGGTGATCGACCGGACGCCGTGATCCGGGCCCTTCTCGGCGTCTTCGGCGGCCTGGCTCTGGCGATGCTCATGGTCTACGTCCTGCAGGGGATCGGTCAGCAGATCTACCCGCTTCCGGCAGGACTCGATCCGGCGGACCGCGAGGCCTTTGCCGCCGCCGTCGACGCCATGCCGGTCATGGCCCTCGTCCTGGTTCTGGT
>JAQCJA010000022.1 GCA_027593305.1 bacterium | reverse complement strand
GTGGTGACGCGTGGGATGGCCACAGCCTGTACACCGTCATCACCAACGGTGCCGTGCACAACTACGTCATCGACACCATCGCCGATCTGCAGCAGAAGTAGAACCATGGCACAGCCCAATGTCATCTTCATCATCTGTGATGATCTGGCCTGGGGTGATCTGGCCTGTCATGGCAATCCCGTACCGACCCACACGCCGCACCTCGATGCAATGCACGCCGGCAGCACACGACTGAGCCGCCACTGCTCGGGACCTTTGTGCACACCGGCCCGGGCAGGAATTCTCACCGGACGCTGGCATCTGCGCACCCGGGCTTTCGACACCTATTGTGGGCGCGCCACGCTCGACCCCGGGGAGCCGACGATCGCCCACATGTTGCAGGCCGCCGACTACCAGACGGGATGTTTCGGCAAGTGGCACCTGGGGGACAACTTCGGCTCGCGGCCGATGGACATGGGACTCTGCGAGAGCCTCGTGCACCTGGCGGGGGGCATCGGGCAGCCCAGGGATCGTTATGAGAATCACGAGCGCGAAGCCGAGGCCTATTTCGACCCGGTTGTCGTACGGCAGGGCGTGCCGGAGGTCAGCACCGGCTACTGCAGTGACGTCTTTGCCAATGCCTGCATCGACCCCATCGACCGTCAGGCACAGGTCCCGTTCTTCGCCTACCTGGCCTTCAACGCGCCGCACTCACCTTTCCAGATTGCCGATGAGTGGGCCGACCCGTACCGCAGGACGGACATCAATGAGACCCACGCCAGGGTCTACGGCATGGTCAGCAACATTGACGACAACGTTGGTCGCGTGCTGGCCAAGGTGGCACAACTGGGCCTGCTGGAGAACACCCTCGTGGTGTTCACCTCCGATCACGGACCCTGCGGTTCGGCGCAGCACCGGGAGGGTCCGCCGGGGGAGCGGCACCGCTGGAACGCCGGCCTGCGCGACATCAAGGGAAGCATGTATCAGGGAGGTGTGCAGGTGCCCAGTTTCTGGCAGTGGCCGGGCAGGATTCCCGCCGGGCGCGACGTCGGCGTGCTCAGCACAACCGTCGATATTCTGCCGACGCTGGCCCGCTTCTGCGGTGCCGATCTGCCCGCACCGGCTGTGGATGGTGTCAGTCTGGCAGATGTGCTGACGGGTGCAACGGAGAGCATCGCGTCGCGCACGGTGTGTATGCAGTGGCATCGTGGCGATGCCCCGGTGCGGTATCGGAACTACGCCGCCCTCACACAACGCTGGAAGCTGACGCGACCACACGAGGACCGCGCTGATGAGCTCTACGATCTGCAACAGGACCCGCGCGAGACGGTGGATATCGCCGCCGCCCACCCCGATGTCGTGCAGCAACTGCGGCAGGCCTACGAAGCCTGGTTCGACGACGTCGGCGCTACACGCGGCGCCCGGACTTTTGCTGCGCCCCGCATCCACCTCGGCGCGGCGCAGGAGAATCCCGTCCTGTTGACACAGAATGACTGGCGCACGCTGGATGGTGTGGAGGGCTGGCGCGACGACAGCCTGCGGGGCTACTGGGACGTGTGTGTGCGAGCCGAAGCGGGGCCGTTCACCGTGCGGGAACGGCTGCGGCAGGGCGTGCCATCGGGTACCGTGCACCTGGCTCTGGACGAAGTGGAGTGGAGCCTACCATTGCCAGCCGGTGCGCATGTGGTGCAACTGGCAGGTCTGTCATTGCCTGCCGGGACCTCACGCCTGGAGGCCTGGCTGCACACGGACGAGCCGCACCCCGGGGCGCGGCACAGCCGCTTCATCCCCGCTCTCTACGTTGAGATCGAAGCGGCGCAAGTCGGTTAGATCTTGAGACAGAATCTGCGCCGTCAGTCGTTGGCCCATTCCATCTGCGACCAGAAGGCGGCGCCATGCTCCTGCTGCGTGTCGTCCCAGTCCTGTTGCCAGGCGGTCAGGGCGCCGCGCAGGAGCAACACCATCTCCGCGTGGTTGGGGTCGCCGGCAAGGTTGCGCTGCTCCCAGCGATCGCGCTGCAAGTCGAAAAGCTGCGTGTGACACTGACCGCCAGCGGCGGTCTCGATGAGCTTGTTGCCGGCACTGTCCCGTACGCCGCGCATGAGGTGGCGATAGGCAAACAACATGGTGTCGCGCACCGTCGCGCGCCGATCATCAAAACAGGGCTGCAGGCTTTCGCCCTCGACCGACTCCGGAATCTCCAACTCCAGCAGATCACACAGGGTCGGGAAGATGTCGATCAAGCCAGCCAGCGCCTCGCGCCGCTGACCGGCAGGCACGCCGGGACCGGCAAACACGAGGGGCACACGCACGGAGTGCTCGTACAGATTCTGTTTGCCGAACAGGCCATGCTGGCCGACGGCAAGGCCATTGTCGCCGGCGAAAACAACGATGGTGTTTTCCAGCAGGCCCTGTGCCTCGACGGTTTCGAGGACTCTGCCGATGTGATCATCGAGGTGGGTGATCATGGCGTAGTAGGCGGCGATGTGCTGTCGCACTTCGGCCTCCTGTCGCGGGATCGCCGCCAGAACTTCGTCTCGGACCCCCAGTTCACCATTGTCGAAGTAGTGCCGCTGGAGGTAATTGGGCGGCAACTCGATGCGCTCCGGCGGGTACATGTCGAGAAATTCCTGCGGCATGGTGCGCGGGTCATGGGGCGCCATGAATGACACGTAGGCGAAGAACGGCTTGCCATCTGGCTGCCGCTGCCGCAGGAAATCGACGGCGGCGTCACTGAACAGTTCGGTGGAATGCACCCCGGCTTCGATGTGGTCCGCCGTCCACTTGCGCACAGTCTGCGTGGGGAAATCGGTGGTCTGATGAATCTGTGCCGCATACTGTCCACTGGGATCAAAATCACAGGCCGGCACGTTCCAGTGGTCGCCCATGCCACCAAAGAAGATCTCACCACCGTGGCTGAAGGACCGGGCGAAGGCAGACGTGCCGTTGTGCCACTTGCCTGTGCCGAAGGTGTCGTAGCCGGCGGCCCGCAGGGTTTCACCCAGCAGCGCGTGATCTGCGGGCACGTCGCGGCCCATGTCGTGAATGTGGAACAGCGACCGTGATGTGTGCAGCATGGCGCGACTCGGCATACACACCGCGCCACAGGAGCCACCCATGATGTAGGCGTCGGTGAAGGCCGTGCCCCGTTGCACGAGGCGGTCCAGATTCGGTGTGCGAATCGCCCGATTGCCCAGGGCGGCAATCGTGTCGAAGCGCTGGTCATCGGCGAAAAAGAACAGGATGTTGGGCTTGTTCATGCGCTGGAATCTACGCTCTATGCCGCTTGCACACGAGATCTCTGCATGTCGTCGGTGCTACGTGCAGATACTCGACGCGACGACAACGACTGCCCTGAGACCGGCCGCGACCGACCCGTGCGCCGCTAGCGCAGGCCCTGCAGCACGGCGCGCAGATAACCAAGATCGTTGGCGGCGCCTTTGGGGTTCCAGTCGTCATCCTCACCGAGCAACGGCGGTGCACCCGCCCGAATGATCCCATCGTAGCCGGCTCCGGCGATGGCGCGCAGTGTCGCCGGAACATCGATCTTGCCCATGCCCAGGGGCAGGCCGCCGCCCTCGAAGCGAACGGCGCGGATGCCGCCGCTGTGCACACGGGCGACAGCCTGCGCGGGCCCATCCGCACCGGCGCCTGGCACACCAAGGACCAGTTCGACCTGGACGTCGCCTGCCGGCAACCAGGCGAGCTCTTCGGGCAGCAGGCGCGAGGAATCCAGGCACACCCGGACACCGGTCATCGTCGCTGTGGCAACGACGGCTTCCAGGTCCTGCCCAAGGGTCGAGGCGTGTTGCGTGGGGGAAGCGCACAGGAGCGTGTCAATGCCGGCATTCTGGGCCGCCAACAGGGCCCCCGTGAGCCCATCGGACCAGGGCTGGAACTGATCTGCCATACCTGACAGTTCCACGCCCGCCAATTGCAGACCGGCGACCCGGACCCGATGTGCGACCGGCGCCAGATCGGTGTCACGGGGATCTCCCAGAGCGAAGCGCACGATCACGGCGTCGGCCCCCAGTTGCTGGGCGAAGATCAGTTCCTCATCGTAGCCGTAGCGTACGGTCAGGGCCAGTTTCATTGACCTGCTCCTGTGGCAAGGCTCTGTATCAACCCCCGCAGGTAGCCTACCTGGAAGGCGAAGGATCGATCGGCGCGACCATTGTCGCCCACGACACCGGGACAGTGGTCGATACGAATGACACCATCGAAGCCGACCTCCTGCCAGGCGGCGACGGCGGCGACCATATCGATGTCACCCTCGTCCGGGAAGACCTCCTCGAAGGACGGCACCTGACCCCGGGGATTGCGGAAGTGGGCAAAGAACACTTTGCCCTGGCCGCCGATCCGGCGAATCGCGTCGATCACATCGACGCCGGCCATGGTGCCGATCGTACCCATACAGAAGCCGATGCCGTTGTTTGGACTCGGCACGGTATCGATGACGCGTTGCAGACTGGCAACATCGATGAGTATACGGGCGACACCCAGATACTCCGGCACGGGCGCATCATCCGGGTGGGCGGCGATGCGGACCCCGGCCGATTCGGCAACGGGCACGACGGCCTTGAGGAACCATTCCAGATGGGCCCAGACCTGCTCAGAGGAGAGGGGGCGATCGGGTACGTGGGGGTAGCGGTGTTTGCCGCCCCCCATCCAATCCAGACAGGCGGCGGCCATATGTTGGGCAATGGCAGAATCGAAACGCGGATAGCGGGCTCCACCTCGGCCGGTGGGTGAGTACTCCGTGCGCAGGCCGCCGAGCAGCATCCACTGGTACTGCAGCACGGGAATGCCCGCTTTGCCGATGTTCTCGATCGTGCGACAAACCCCGTCCAGTTGCCGCTCACGTTCGGCCGTGCCAAACATGATCTCATCATAAAGCGTGGGCGACAGGTTTTCGATCACGCCCCAGTCCAGGTTGTGGCGGGCGAAGATGTCGCGCCGTTGCTCGAAGGCTTCGACGGGAACGACACCGTTGATCTCGGCCGGCATGCCGCAGACAACATCGGACAGTCCCAGGGACTGCACAAAGGCGATATGGTCTGCTGACTCGGAAGCGTGCAGTGCTATCTTCATACAGAGTCTCCTTACGGCAGTAAGGTACACAAGACGCGCAGTGACGGCGACAGAGGGATATGACAACCGCATACACAGGACCCGGGCCCGTCGAGCTCAGCCGGTGGCCCACGCGGGTCGAGGAGCCCAACTGGAAGGGCGACGACGAGGGCGGCCACCAAGCCATGGTGGGGGAGATCGATGCGGCTGGTGTCGATCCTGGACGGAAGCGCTGAAGCCATGGGCATCGCCGCCGACATCGTCCTGATCGTGGTTGCCGCCCTGGTCTTTGGTGCAGTCGCTCACAAGCTGCGTCAGCCTGTGATCCTCGGCTACATCGTCGCCGGTGTCGCCCTGGGACCGTACACCGGAGGCGTGACCATCACCGGTGTGCGTGAGCTTGAGCTGCTGGCCGAAATCGGCGTCGCCCTGCTGCTGTTCGCCATCGGTCTGGAGTTTTCTCTGGGCGAGCTGAAGCCTGTGCGCCGCATCGCCCTGCTGGGGACACCGATACAGCTGCTGCTGAGCATGGCCTGGGGGTATGGCGTGGGATCGTGGTTCGGTCTCGATCCCCTGCAGGCGATCTGGTTCGGCGGCATGGTGTCGATCTCCAGCACCATGGTGCTGCTGCGCACACTGATGAGCCAGGGCTGGATGGGCACGCTGTCGAGCCGGGTTATGATCGGCATGTTGATCGTGCAGGACCTGGCCGTCGTGCCGCTGCTGATCATTCTGCCGCGACTGGGTGAACCCGGCGCTGGCCTGCCGGCTCTGGGCCTGGCGACAGCCAAAGCCGTCGCCTTCCTGGTGCTCATGATCGTCGTCGGTGTGCGCCTCATTCCGTATGTATTGCGCCACATCGCCGGGTGGAACTCACGGGAGCTGTTCCTGCTGACCGTGACCGCCCTGGGCCTGGGGATCGGCTACGCTACGTATCTGTTTGGCCTGTCTTTCGCCTTTGGCGCTTTTGTTGCCGGCATGGTGCTGTCGGAATCCGACTACGGTCACCAGGCACTGAGTGACATCATTCCGCTACGCGACCTCTTTGGCCTGTTGTTCTTCGCCTCCGTCGGCATGCTGCTGGATCCGGGATACCTGCTGGCCCACCTCGGCAAAGTGGCGGCGGTGGTGTTGCTCATCGCCCTCGGCAAGGGCCTGATCTTCGCCGGCATCACCCGCATTTTCGGCTACGGCAACGTTGTTCCCGTGGCGGCCGGACTGGGCCTGTTTCAGGTGGGTGAGTTTTCCTTCGTCCTGGCCCGTGCGGGCAGGGAAGCCGGCGCTGTCGATGCGGATCTCTACAGCCTGGTGTTGACCGTGGCCATTGCGACGATGTTTCTGACGCCTTTCGCCACACGACTCACGACACCCCTCTACAGTCTGCTGCGCCGCAAGGCGCGCCACGATCCGTTGCAGACGGTGAATCTTCCCGAGGACGGGCTGGCCGACCATGTGGTGATTGCCGGTGGGGGCCGCGTCGGACAGAATATCGCCGCCATCCTGCAGCGCCTGGCGATCCCCTTCGTCCTGGTAGAACTGAACCACGTGCGCCTGGAGCAGTGCCAGCGTGCCGGGCTGCCGGCGTTGTATGGGGACGTCAGCGACGAGGTCGTGCTCGAGGCGGCCGGTGTCGTTGAGGCCAAGCTGCTGTTGATCACGGTACCGAACGTGCCCCTGGCCCTGCAGATCACGCGTTCGGCGCGCCACGTGAACTCCGACCTGCACGTCATCGCCCGGGCGACCGACGTGGAGCAGGTGCGCGCCCTGCACGACGCGGGCGTCTTCGAAGCGGTGCAGCCCGAGTTCGAGGCGAGTCTCGAGTTTCTGCGCCAGGCGCTCATTCACCTGGACTTCATGCCGGCACAGATCGAGCGTTTCACCGACGGCGTGCGCCATGAACTGTACTCACCCCTCTACGGCGGGGCGGGTCAACAAGGGGTGGAGGAATTGCTGGCCAGCTCTCTCGACCTGTCCTGGATCGAGCTGCCACAGGACAGTCCGATCGTGGGTCGCATGATCAGCGAACTGCAGATCCGCACGCGCACGGGAGCCTCGGTCGTGGCCGTGATCCGCGACGGGGTGACCCTGGCCAATCCGGATCCGGAGTTCCGTTTCGCCGCTGCCGACCACGTCGCTCTGGTCGGTGATCTGGAGCAGGCCCGGGCCTTCAGTCATCTGGCAAGTGTCGGTGCAACCCGGCGGGGATCCGTCTGACGCGCTATCTCCCAGGTCGGCCATCGCCACGGCTCTGTGACTGAGCCGCACCTGTCTACTGCGACGCCTCGCCACCCGGCGCAGCAGCCGGCTGCAGGTGCGCCAGGAAGTTACCCAGTTCGTCCCAGACAGAAGCCGGGATCGGCTCGGTGGCGTGGCGCACGCCGGACTCGACCTCGTCCACCGTGCGCGGCCCGACCAGAGTTGCGCCGATACGCCTGTCGCGCAGACTGAACTGTACCGCCAGCGCACCCACGTCGATATGTCGCTGTGCACACCAGGCAACGATGGCCTGGGCCCGAGCCAGGTCGGCGTCGTCCGGCGGCCGTCGTTTCGCCGCTTCGTGCAGATCGGCCCCGGCCAGCAGTCCCGCCTGATAGGGCGAGCCGTTGACGACGGCGACACCGGCGGCAATGGCCGCATCCAGCACCGGTCCCAGGGACTGGCGGATGGGGTGGTAGTCGTAGGATGGCAGGATGACGTCCACGCGCCCGGAGTCGATGGCCCGCAGCAGGAAGTGATGCCGCCGTACGCCGAGGCCGAAACCGCGGATTTCGCCGGCCGCTTTGAGTTGCTCCAGCGCCTCAAACGCGCCACCGGGCGCCAGGATCGCATCCATGTGTGCGTCGGTCACCGGGTCATGCACGTACACCATGTCGATGCGGCCCAGCATGTGGGCCGACTGCGCCAAGCACCAGCGCACATCCGCGGCGCCGTAGGCATTTGGCCGTTCGGGGTGGGTCCCCACCTTGGTCGACACCGTGAGTCGGGCGCGAACATCGGCTGGCAGGGTCGCCAGGGCGGCACCGAGGTAGCGTTCCGCCGTGCCGTACGCAGGTGACGTGTCGAAGTAGCGGACGCCAAGGTGGATGGCACGCTGCACAGCGACAATGGCGGCGTCCTGTCGGGCCGTGTCTGTGGCGGATGCATCCGTGAGGGCGCCGATGTAACCACCCACACCCAGCTCGGTGACGGTTACGCCGGTCCCACCGAGGGCCTTCTGCCGCAACTGCGCCGCCATCAATCCACCACCGCCGCTGCCACGGCATTGGAGACGCGCCGCAACAGGGCGCCCCCTTCGTCCATCTGGTTGGTCAGGCAGACGCAGCTGACACCGGAGACGGGATCGGCCCAGGCGACTGTTCCCGTGGCACCCACGTGGCCGAAGGTCGGCGCCGACACCTGCTCGCCGAAGAAGGACCACACACGGGAGTCGCGCAGGGCCCAGCCGATCCCCCAGGGAGATTCCAGCTGCGCCGGGTTCTGATTGCTGACCATCGCCGTGGCGGCGGCGCGACTGAACACAGGTGTGTTGCCATAGGTGCCGCCATTGAGCAGACACTGCAGCAGAATGGCCAGATCAGGGCCGGTGGAGTGCATGCCACCCCAGGGGCAACCGAAGTCACGCCAGTAGGGCGAGTTCCCGCCCCATCGTGCCGCATCGGCGGATTGCTGCATCGACGGGGTGCACCAGACGAGATCCTCGATGGCATGGCCCTGCAGACCGAGGAAGCTGTTGCCCATCCCCAGCGGGCCGAAGATCTCCTGCTGCTCAAAGTCGCGCAGACGCATGCCGGTGGTGCGTTCCACGATCTCGGCGGCAAGCAGTATGCCTTTGCTCTGATAACGAAAGGCGCTGTGCGGGCGGAACAACAGCCGCGTGTGGATGGCGCCATCGACGAAGCGCCCGATCGGCGCGTGTGCCTGGCGCAGGCAGGTGTTCTGCGGCAACATGTCGGGCATGCCGGAGATGTGGGAGAGAATGTCACGGACGCGGATCTTCGCCTTGTCCCAGCCGACGAATTCAGGGATGTGCAACTGCACCGGATCATCCAGCGACACCAGGCCACGATCCACCAGCAGCATCATGGCACAGGCTGTGACCGGCTTGGTGATCGACGCCAGCAGAAAGATGGAATCCGCTTCCACGGCGCGGGCACCTGCTTCCGGTCGCTGCCGGCCGAAAGCCTGCCGGTGCACCAGGCGGCCGTGGCGGGCGACCGTCAGCGAGGCGGCGCTGATGCGGTTGGCATCGACGGCGGCGGTGAGCAGGTCAGCGGCCCGAGCCAGTGCTGTCGCCGACAATCCGACATCAGCAGGTGCACCAGGGGTGAGACTGTCGGCGGTGGCAGGCATGGTGCGTCTCTCTTGCAAGGCGTTGACGGCAGCGGCTCCCAGTGTAGCCGACCTCAGCCGATCGAGCAAGGGACACAGGCGCCATGTATGCGGTTGTCGTACCATAGCAGGACACCGTCCCTCAAGCCCCTCTCCAGCGTGAGCCTTCCCATGGCCGATCAACCCCTCACCAACGAGCAACTGCGTCGTTTTGATACGTTTGGTTTTCTCGCCTTTCCCGGCCTCTTGCAGGACGTGAAGGATGAGATCATCGATGCCTTTGAAGAGGTCTGGACCACCCATGGCGGGGGCCACAACGGCACCACGCACAACGGTCAACAACGGTCCTGCATCGTGCCTTTCATCGACCAGCACCCGCGCCTGTGTGCCCTGCTGGACGACGGCCGTATCCATGGTCTGTTGTGCAGCCTGCTCGGGGACGACTTCAACTACATCGGTTCCGATGGCAACTACTATGCCGGCGACACACAATGGCATTCCGACGGCTGGGGTAAAGGGCGCGTACAGCGCTTCGTCAAAGTTGCGTTGTATCTCGATGATCTGACGCGGGATTCGGGGTGCCTGCGGGTGATCCCGGGCAGCCAGCAGATCGGTGATGCCTTCGCCGACAGTGTGCAGGAGCATATCCGGGAGATCCCCGAAACCTGGGGTGGTGATGGCGCCGGTTTGCCGGCGTTGGCCCTGGAGAACCATCCGGGGGACGTCGTCGTTTTTAATCACAACCTGAAACATGCTGCCTTTGGTGGCTCCAGCCGCCGGCGCATGTTCACCATCAACTGCTGTCAACGTTTTGCCGAGGATGAACTGCCACGCTTCCGTGACTATATCTCGGCCCACGCCAGATTCTGGATCGACCGACTCTACGGTGAGACCATGGTGGCTACTGCCAGCGCCGGACGCATGGTGCACCTGGAGCAGGGGCATGCCAACGATGGTCACCTGGCGGCGCTGTCTGCCAAGGCGCGGGCTGAGATGCCGGAGCCATCACGCGGCTGATGCGGCACAGCGACGGCGGCGCAGGTTGAACCCGTGATCGCCGTCTACCGCGATGCCCTGCGCAGCACGAGTCGTGATGTTCGTCTGTTCCTGGTGGCCGTCGGTGTCGCCGGTTTTTCGTACATGGGCATGTTTCTGCTGCTGGCCAACCTCTACCTGCTGCGCCTGGACTTCGATGAAACCTTCATCGGCATGTTCGCCGCCACCGGGGCTCTATCGGCGGCCATCTTCGGTCTGCCTGCGGGCATCGTCGGTCAGCGTCTCGGCGCCCGCCGCAGCATGATCTTCGGGTTCGCCCTGCTGGCGCTGGGCATCGGCCTGCTGTCCGTCGCCGCCCTGTTGCCCAGATCCTGGCAGGCGGTGTGGCTGTTGTCCTGTTGTGTCGTACGGGAACTGGGCAACTCGCTGTACAATGTCAATTCGAATCCCTATCTGATGACGGCGACCCCCGTCGAGCAGCGGGGCAGCATCTTCGCACTGCGCAACGCCCTGGCCAACCTGGCCGGTTTCGCCGGCAGTTCGATCGGCGGATTTCTGCCCATGGTCTGGGTCATGGCCGGGGGGCACTCGGCGGCGGATCCGCGGGCCTACATGGCGCCCCTGCTGCTGGCCGCATTCGGTCTGATTCCGGGCGTTCTGGCCCTGTTGGCAACAGGCCCGCTGTTGGAAAGCAACGAATCGATGCCGGCCGTGACGCGGCTCAGCGAGCCTCTGCGCGATCGGATCCTCACAGCCGCCGCGCACCAGGAACGCCGCAAACCGGCCCCGCAGAAAACGCCGCCGCCCCTGGCTACGGGACCGGCCGGCGGCGCCGTGCCCTGGGCACCGCTGATCATCCTGCCCGTTGTGGGGGTGCTCTACATCACCAGTGTCGCCGCGTCGATCGGCTTCTTCAACGTGTTGATGGATCGCGTCTTCTCCCTGTCGACGGCGCGGATCGGCGGCTTGATGGCGGCAACCCAGTTGCTCTGCGTGCCGGTGATCCTGCTGATGACGGCGCAGGCGCGACGCTTCGGTACGGGGCCCATCGTGTCGCTGGCAGCCGTGCTGGTTGCTGTGGGCGCGGTGCTGCAGGGCAACGCCACACACTGGATGGTCGCCGGTGCCGGTTTCATTCTCATGGGCGGACTCAACGGCGTGTTCTTCTCGTCGATCACCGTGTATCACCAGGAGGTCGTGCACCCCGACTGGCGGCCGCTGATGTCGGGCGCCTTCCTTACGTCCTGCGCTCTGGGCTGGGCCCTGACAAACTCGGTCGGCGGCTATGTCATCATCACCTGGGGATACGCACCACTGTTCAGTATCGCCGCAGTGGCCACTCTGGCAGGGGCATTGGTTTTCTCCCTGTTTGCGCGCTCTGCCGCTGCCAGTCCCTGATTCTCACAAGAAGGAGAAAGACGTGGCCCATCACATTCGCCTGGGATTCATCGGTTGTGGCGGCATCACCAGCGCCCATTTGCGCGGGCTGAAGATCCTGCGCCAGGCAGGCTTCGAGGAGTTTGAGGTGGGGGCCCTGTGCTCGCGCAACCGCGACAATGCCGAGCGCTACGTGGAACGCGGCAAGGGACCGGCACCGCTGCCCCCGATCTCGCCCTCGCCGACGGACCCACTGTCAGTGCGCGACGTCTTCGTGCGGGATCTGCAGGAGCACGAGCCCAGGATCTATACCGACTACGAGCAGATGCTGGCCGACGACGTTGTTGATGCCGTCGTGCTGCTGTCGGCGGTGTCGGCGCACCACAGTGTGGCGCTGGCCGCCATGGACCGCGGCCTGCACGTGCTGGTGGAGAAACCCTTCGCGCTGACCTGCCGGGCGGCGACACGGATGGTGGAAAAAGCGCAGGCGTGTGGTGTCGCACTCGGCGTGGCGGAGAACCTGCGCTATGCGGAAGGCACACGGGCGGCGGCGTGGGCCCTGCACCGCGGCTTGATCGGTGATCTGCAGATGGTCCTGTCCGGTGGTGTGGGCAACATCTGGTCACCGGATGTGATCGTCGCCCGGACGGCGTGGCGTCACGACAAGCTGGAAGCCGGCGGCGGCGGCACCATGGACATCGGTGCGCATCTTTTTGCTCGTCTGCGCTACGTCTGTGGGGAGATCGACGAGATCACGGCGCTGGCGCGCACGGTGGAGCCCACACGGTATACCCGGAACGCAGCCGGAGGCGTCACCGAGCAGACCGGCTGTGACACAGACGACACGTTCTTCGCGCTGCTGAATTTCGCCAACGGCGCCATGGGCAATCTGTTGTTCTCCTGGGCGGGCCATGGAGAGGCAACGGCCTTTGATGGCGGTGGCGCACTCTACGGCAGCCGCGGCGCGATCAAAGGCAATCGGTTGTTGGTAGATCTCGAGCCCGAACGAGAACTGGCGAAAGCCTTCAGCGAGGAGGCGGATCCGGCGGAGCGGGACGGTTTCTTCCCACGTGGTATCACCGACGCCTTTGCGCTGGAGCTGCTCGAGTTTCTCAACGCCATCGAGGAGAATCGTCAACCGGAGACCAGCGGCGAACAAGGTCTCAAGGACATGGCACCGTGCCTGGCGATCCTGGAGTCATCCGCAATGGGGGGAAAGCCGGTGCGGGTTGCCGATGTCGAAATGTGCCGGGTGGAGGGCTATCAGCGCCAGATTAACGAGCACTGGGGGATCGTCTAGCGGCGACATGAGTGGTGGGGTACAGAGGACTGTGGTCTGAGGCACACACGAAGGCATGTTCCGCGAGCCAGTTTTGCCCATATCACGGGCCGGCATGTTTCTTGTTACGGGTTGGTCTCCTGCTACATCCATCCTATTCTTGCGAGACCTATCATGGCCGACGCGACCCCACCATCCAAGCACCCATCTCCCGAAGACTTGTCGGCGATTTCTTTCCTGCGTGAAGACCTGCAGGAGATCAAGCGGGATCTGCGGGATCTGCGACGCATAGATCTGCAAGAGGTCCGGCAAGAACTGCGCGTGGATCTCCAGGACGTCCGCCAGGACGTGCGAGATCTCCGCGGCGAGATCAGGCACTCCATGGTGATCTCCATGGGCTACACGACGATTTTGCTGGGCCTGCTGGCGGCCTTCATGCAGTATCGATTGCCCGCTGGCTGAGAACGTCAGCCCGACGATCCGGCCCGGCCCGGCAGCGCCACAGTAAACGTTTACTCTCGCCGACCACACTGTCTGCGCCCCAACGCCAGCGGCCAGAGGCGCATGGTGATCTTCCGTCGTGTATCAGGCGAACTGGAGGGCCTGGTGCAGGACGAAAACGGCGACGGCTTGCAGGGCGAGGGCGAAGGAGGTGGTGCGGGCGGTGAGGTTGAGATTCTTGCGGGTCATGATCGAGCTCCTGTCAGGGTGGCGGTTCGTGTCTCGCCCTGGGTATAGCGAGCGCCGTGCCAACGCTTGCAGAAGGCCGCGAGGACTTGTTCTAACTCCTTGTTTTTATGGAAGAAAAATAAATGGGTTGGACAATCTTCGGCGAGAGACGCGAAACTGATAGGTGACAAATAAATTGTCGGCACCGTCCATCAAGTGACTGCAAAGTATTGTAGAAAAATCCTTTAAGAGAGCGCCAAGAGAATTGGCGGCAACCGACACAGAGCTTGCGACCACAAGTCGTGTCAGCGAACCTCGACCCGAGCCCGTAAAGCGAACACCGTGTTCGCCGGGTTCGGCAGCATTTCGGACTGGTAGTTGCACACGTCGTAGATCAGCATCACTTCATCGTCGCTGATCGCGGTGACACCTGCCATGGCTGAACTGGCGTGATTGACACCGAACAACGAATGCTCCGGCACGACGGCGATCCGGTCCTGCCATTCGGCTCCCGTGCCGTCCTCGCTGAACGTCACATACTGCCCGGGCCGTCCGTAGGTCAGCACCACCACACCGTTGGGCAGCACCGCAAGATCCGGCGAGACGGCGACAGCGTTGAGGTGCGTCTTGCCCGTATTGACCACCGGGATCCTGCGTACTGGATAGACGGGGGGCACACCCGGACAGATCTCCGGTGGGGTCCACGTGCGCCCATCATCGGTGGAGCGGAACTGCATCATCACCCGCAGGGGTTCGTGGTACTCGACTCGGGATACCGCCAGCAGGTCGCCATTGGGCAGCCGCGCCAGCGCCGGTTCGGTATACCCGTGGGAGTTCTCGGGTTTGTCCGACCCGCACGGCAGTGACACATAATCGAAGTGGAAGCCGCCATCCGTGCTGCGGAACAAAACGGGGAACCACCAGACGACATCCTCTTCCCGTCGCACAGCGGTGGCGAAGGTGATCAGCGAGCCGTCGGGGGCAACCTGCAAGGTGTTGCAGTTTTCGAAGTTGAGGGCGGTTCGCGCACCGGAGACATCATCCTCCGGACAGCAGATCGGCAGGTCCGCCGGATAGCGGAACAGCACATCCGGACGTTCGCGCCACGACCGGCCACCGTCCGCAGATACCAGCAGGCATGTCACCGCCAACCCGGGCTCGACGAGCCACGCGTGGTGGTACTGCGCCAGGGTCAGATCGCCAAAAGGCACGGCGTTGTGCCCCTCGGTGGGCAGCGGCGGAGACCAGGTAACGCCGCCGTCGGTGGAACGCGAGCAGGCGTACTCGTGAGGCCACGGATAGTCGGGGTGGTTCTCGTGCGGGCGGAACAGATACGATGGATGTGCAGCGCCCGGCAGCTGTACAGGCACACGTGATCCCGCAGGCCGGGCGCGGTCGGGGTGCACGGTCATGTGGGCAATGATCGAACCATCGGCGCCGCCGCCGGCGTTGCAGTAGTGGTGGGTCGCCTCCTGTGGCCCGAGCGGGCCCGCGGCACGGGCAATGACGACGGGCTCGTCGAATTCGAGATGCAGCACGTCCTACCAGTCCTGCACGGCACAGTCGCTGATGGACAGATTCAGGCTCAGCATGGCGGCGGAGCTGACGGGGCTCGAGGTGTAGTGCGTCGCCAGTTCCTGATAATGCATCTCCGCCAGGTGCGCGAGCTTCCTGCCTTCTGTGATACCGCCGGTGTGACAGATATCGACCCGCATGCGTTCGATCAGTTCCTCTTCGATCAGCTGTCGGTAGGCCCACTTGTCGTGCAGCTGTTCGCCGGTGCCGATGGGGACCTTCGTGTGCTGCCGCAGAGTGCGGAAAGCACCGGGGTTTTCTGAGCGGATCGGGTCCTCGACAAAAAACGGATGGTAGGGCTCCAGCTGTGTACACAGCTCGATGGCCTGCGGCGGTGACAGGCGGGTGTGTACTTCGAAGATAATTTCCACTTCGGGACCGACCGCCTCGCGCAGGGTCGCCATGTGGGCGACACCATTGATGATCGCCTCGCGCGGGTTGAAGCCGCCGTCGCCGTCATCCCCCTCGCCGCGACAGACGATGGGGGAGATGCGCAGGACCTTCCAGCCATCGGCCAGCAGCTGTTGCGAGTTTTCCACCAGTTGTTCCGGTGTGTCGCCGCCGACGTGGCGGTAAACGAGGACCTTGTTGCGTGCCAGGCCACCGAGCATGCGGTGTACGGGTACACCCAGCGCCTTGCCGTTGAGATCCCACAGGGCGATGTCGATGCCGACCAGCAAGGGCGCGATCTGTGCCAGGGCGCCGACCACAGCGGAACAACGGCCGGACAGACTGGCTTCGCCGACGCCGTAGAGGCCATCCTCGGTGTGCATCTTCACGTAGACGAAGGGCCCGAGCGGAATCGTTTCGAGTTGACGGATCTTCATGGCAAGCGCCGGCTTGAGGCAAGGGGAGGAAGTGGAGAGCTTAGTCTCTGCATATCATACCGAAATAGAGGAGTCAGCATGAGCGCCATCGACCAGCAACTCGATGAGTTGGAGGATGTGGGATTCATCGTGGTGCAGGGGGCACTGCCGCCGGATCAAGTCGACCTCGTGCGCACCCGCGTCGACCACGCGCGGGCGCAGGGCTGGGAGGAGGGGCTCAATGCCGTGGGCAACATGTGGTTCGATACGTTGCTGGACCGTGAGCCGGAGACCTTCGCGCCGCTGGTTGGCCACCGCAGCATCCGCCCCGTCCTGGAAGGCATGATGGGGCCGCAGTGCCAACTGCGCAGCTTCCGGGCCCACATCAATCCCGGGCCGTACCTGCAGGAGTGGCACATGGATTTCTACGGCTACTGGGAGGAGCAGCGCAAGGCAAAGGACTACCGCCTTGCCATGACACCCATCGGCATCAACACGACCTACTACCTGCAGGACAACAACCCCGGCGACGGCCACCTCAAATTCATCCGCCACGGACACAAGGCCGAGCCGCCGCATCTCTACCCCATGGATCGGCCCGCCTTCGAGGCCTGGTGTGACGCTCAGGAACATGTGGTGCTGCATCCGCAAGCCGGTGACTGCGTCGTTTTCTTAAGCCACATTCCGCACCAGGGCGCCAAGGAACGTGATGACATGGAGCGCTCGAATGTGGTCTGCCACTATCAGGTGACACCCATGCATGAGGGTGCATCCTTCGTCTCCCGCTCGCGCGGCTACGCCGGCACGTTCCCTTTTGCCGGTGCGTGAGGCAGGCATGAAGCCTCGCTGGCCCGCCACGTTGATTGTGGCCCTGCTGCTGGGTTGCGGCGATGCGCCACCCGACGACGATCTGCCCGGGCCACCGCAGCCCTTTGATGCCCAGCGTTTCGCCACCATGGAGCCGGGCCTGTACCGATCGTACCTGCAGTTGCAGGATGCGCTGGCCCACGACGAGTTTGCCGCCGCCCGGAAGGCAGCGGCGACTCTGGCTGGCCAGGCCCCTGACGACCAGGTCCCTGACGACCTGGCCCCGCTGGCACAGGCTGCCGCCGATGCGTCCGATATCACGGCTCTGCGCGAAGCGTTTCGGCCGCTGTCGGAAATGCTGATTGCCCGGGATCTGCCCGCAGATATGCGTGTGGCCTACTGTCCCATGGCTTTCAACTTCGAAGGCGGACGCTGGCTGCAACTCAATGGTGACATCGCCAATCCGTACTACGGCGCCTCCATGTTGCGCTGTGGCGCCTTGGAAGATCCCCCGCTTCCTCCACCACTATGATGAAAGATGAGACATGACCCGATCGACGCTGCGCTGGATCCCACTGGTTCTGTTGATGGCTCTGACGGTGCAGGCACAGGATGCAGCCCCGCCAGCGGCGCCCGCATCCGCCTGGACCCACAAACTGGTCGGTGCCGTCACCGCCAACCAGGTGGCGCTGAAAGACGGTGACAATTCGTTCTCCTGGGGCTACAGTCTCAACGGTACATCCGAGCGTGTTGCCGGTGCCATGTCCTGGCAGACGGGTTACAAGTTCGCCTTTGGCCAGAACAAGCTCGGCGATCAGGCGATCCGCAAGGTTGTGGACAAGCTCGAGGTGGAGACGGTGCTGAAGTGGACAAGCGGCAGCCTGTTGGATCCCTACCTGAAGGCAACGATGAAGACCCAGGCCTTCCGTGGCTACCAGTACACCGATGCCCTGCGCACAGCCGTGGCAGGCTTCTTTGACCCGGCGTACCTGACACAGAGCGCCGGTGTCGGCTATCAGCCGACGGAGCAGGTGACGACCCGACTCGGTCTGGCCCTGCGCGAGATAGTGACGCGCGACTTCAACGCCTATGCCGATGATGATGGCACGACGAAGATCGAGAAAGTGCGCACCGATGGCGGTCTGGAATCGGTGACGGATGCCTCGTGGAAGATGGCCGATAACATCCAGCTGACGTCCAAGCTGGAAATCTTCGTACCCATCACCGAACCGGGGGACACCGCCATCGGCAATGATGCAACACTGACGGTAAAGCTGAGCGAGTACATCACGCTGAACGTCAACCTGGAGATCGTCAAGGATCCAACGGCCAGTGACGACGTGCAGATCAAGCAGACGACGGCACTGGGGCTGCGTTACAACCTGTTCTGAAAATGGCTGTGGCCGAGCTGATCGAAGCCGAGCGAGTGCCTGGTTCGCGACCGCTTCGCCAAAGAGGATCCTTTCATGTTACGAGCAGGAATCATCGGTTGTGGTGGCATCACCGAACGGCGGCACGGCCCCGTGCTGGTGGCACACGACGGGGTGGAACTGGTCGCTCTGGCCGACGTCAACCAGCAGCGACTGCAGTTGCTGGGCGACCGACACCTGGTGCCCGAGGCGGCTCGCTACACCGACTACGAAAAGATGCTCGCCCACGCTGAGCTCGACATCGTCCACGTGTGCACGCCGCACGACCTGCATGAAGCGCCGGCCATTGCTGCCATGGAGGCCGGTGGACTACCTGGTCTCACGTCCCGAGGTCAACGCCGGGGCGCTGGGATGTTACGGACATTCGATGGGCTCGACCCACGCATGGCTCGTGGGCCCCTGGGAGCCACGGTTGCGGGCCATCGTCGGTAACTGCTGTCTGCCGACGTACGCCGCGGTGGACGAGCACCAGCTGTTGCACTGCTTGCCGAATTTCATTCCCGGATTGTACAGCTACGGCGACACGCCGGATATCGCCGGGCTGATCGCGCCGCGCGCCCTGCATCTGAAATTCGGTGAAGCCGACGACGGATCGCCGATCGGCTTTGTGCGCCAGGGTCTGCACACGATCGAAGCGGCGTACCAGGCTGCGGGCGCGCCGCAGAATTTCACCCACTACCTCGAGGCGGGTTCAGGTCACGTGCTCAGCCACGAGATGTGGCGTCAAACGCAGGAGTTTTTCGCCCGGCATCTGGGCAGTGCCGGTCTCGGCAGGCAGGGCCCAACAGGCTGACGGCTACTGCGGGTGCCGCTGGGCGCCGGCCTCCTGCACCAGCTGCGCCAGTACTTCATAAGGCTGTGCGCCCACAGCCTCCACGCCCCCCATGCGATAGGTCGGCACGCCGGTGACGCCCAGCTGCCGACTGCGGTCCCAGTCTGCCGACACCGCCTCGCGGTAGCGACGGGAGCGCAGGATCTCGCGGGCGCGATCGGTGTCCAGGCCGACGCCGGCGGCGATGTCGACGAGGTGGTCGATGCGGGCCAGGTTCACGTTGTCCACGAAGTAGGCGGCAAACAGCGCCTGGTGAATGGCTGCACCACCCTCCTGCGTTACCGCCCAGGCTGCCAGTTGCTGCGCCCTGTGGCTGTTGTAGGTCATGGTGCGGTCGCCGTACTCCAGCCCTTCGGCGCGCATGACGGCGGCCATGTGCTACTGCATCCGCTCCACGTCGATATTGCGCCCGGCAAACAACTGCTCGAGGCTCTGGCCCGCCTCGGGCGTTTCCAGGTGCAGCGGGAAGTGGACGATGCGCACCTCGATGTTCCAGTCTTGGCGCAGGCGGGCGACCCGGGCCCATCCCAGATAACACCAGGGGCAGATGTAGTCGCTGAATACTTCCAGCTGTAACGGCCCGGTCACAGGCCCGCAGCGTGCCGCCCGGCGTCCGGATCGCCAGCGGCCAGGATCGAGCCACCATCGATGCTGAGCATGACCGGATTGGAGATGGGCCGCTCCATGACCAGCAGGGGGTGACCCCGACGCTGCAATTCGGCGCGGGTCGACTCTGTGATGGTGTCGTTGATCTCGAGGGCCCCTGCGTCGGTGAAGGTTGTATCTCGTTGCGGATTCGGGTCGAAGGAATTCTGGTGGTGGAACGTGGAAAAGCGCGGCGCGCGCACAGCCTGCGCCGGGGACAGACCAAAGTCGATGGCCCCCATCAGCAGGTTGAGAGCCGTCTGGTCCTGTCGGTCGCCACCGGCGACGCTGATGGCGAAGGCGGGCTTGCCATCTTTGAGTACGAGAGTCGGCGTCAGGGTGATCCGCGGGCGTTTGCCGGGCTGTATGCAGTTGGGGTGTCCGGGCGTCGTATTGAGACTGCGCAGCCGATTGCCGTAGGTGACCCCCGCCTGGCCGCCGTCCATGCGGGTCGTGTCGACGTTGGCACTGGGCGTTGCGGAGACCACGTTGCCCCAGCGGTCGGCAACCACACAGGTTGTCGTGCCGGGACCACCGGGTCGGTAGACGCCGTCGGCTTTGAGGGCCCGCATGGCGAGCGGATCCCCGGGGCGGGCCTCGTCCGCGGCGGTCTGCAT
>JAQCJA010000562.1 GCA_027593305.1 bacterium | reverse complement strand
TCAATCGCCTGGTCATCTCCTCCGACAACAAAATCAAGTATCACTATGCCCTGACACTCGGCGACGCGATCCGTACAACGCTGACGCCGATGACGTTCTCCAAACCCAACTACAATGGGCTGCAGTGGGATTTCGCCTCGGATCGACACCAGGCGACGTTGCTGCTGTCCCGCATCAGCGCACCGAATCAGGAGTTCAGTTCCGGAATCAACTCTGCCGGTCCCGACACGCGGTCGGACGTATCCAATCTGGCGGCGGGTCGGATCGTTGCGCAGGTGGGAGATTTCGTCAAGGTTGGCGGCACTTTTGTCTCAGCCTACCAGTCCAACACGCAGTCGGGCGCCTTCAATGGCGACATGTTTCTCGGCGAACTGTCCGCGCCGCAGAATTTCACCAATGTCACTGCCATCGAGGTCAGGATCCGCGATGATTCACCGGAGGACGGCGTCGACGGCGGCGCGCTGTTCGCCTCTGACATTCTGATCCATGATCTGGACGGCAATGTGACCCGGGGAACAGAAATCGGCTTCCGCTCGCAGGTGGAGGGGGGATTCCAGCGGTCCGGATTCCTCTCCGCTGACGGCAGCGAGACCATCCTGCTGCGCTTCGATTTCAATGACCGAACCTACTCCGGTCCCGACCCCTCTCGGATTCAGCGCGTTGAGATCGAGCTCGTCATCGCCAATGACTATCTCGTCGAGGTGTCCTCAGATCGGCAACTGGGAGTTTTCTTCGCCGTCGCTCGAGCCGCCGGGAATGTTACGGACAGCTCGAACCAGCGGGTCATCACCTTCGACTACGGATTGCCGACGGCATCACAGTTGGCTGGCTTCACGCTCGAACTGACGGATCTGGCCGGCTTCAAGGGTTACTTCGAGTTTGTCCGCAACCGGCGCTATCGGCAGTACCCGAATCTGGGCCTGGACGAACACTTTACGTCATACGAGTCCTCCGACGTGTGGATCGCCAATCTGGCGCAGACGGCGTACCCGTGGTTTGCCTTCGCCGAGGGCTTCAGTATCGCCCCGGGATACTCGACATCCGTAACCGTTGTGGATCGGGACGGCGAATCCAACTACAACAGCGATTCGTGGCGCTACGAGTTTGTCGATGACAATGACGATCAGGATCGCTTCGTCGACTGGCAGCGTCGGGGTTCTGGCGACGCCGACCGCGAAGTCTTTCCTGGTTGGGATGAGAACAACGACTTCATCTCTGATTTCAACCAGAACGACAACGAGCAGAGCCCGAATCTGGCACCGGACTACGAGGAGTCCTTTCTTCGCTTCCAGGTCGACCGCCCGGAGTTCCTCTATGGCGTCGACATGAACCACAACCAGTGGATCGACCGCTTCGAAAACGATGAGCTGGCCGACTATCCCTATCGTGTCGATCAGCGCGGTTACAATACCTACGGTGGCCTCTTTGTCACGCCCGATGTCCGCCTGCACATTGGCCGACAGCGCGTCGAACAGATCTCACAGGACCGCCGCAATCATGCCGACTATGCCCTGCTCACGGCCGAGCACGCATTCTCCGGTTTCGGCCGCTTTCGTCTCTACGGCGATGTCCGCAAAGTACGGGACTCGATTCGCGACGATCTGTTGCAGTGGGTACAGCAGAAAGACACGCGGGGTGCCCAGCGGTTTGTAGCCGATGTACTACCGGCGCAGGACACCTTCATCCACTCGCTGTGGCTCGGGCACGATCTGCACACCATCGGTGGGATCTACACAGCTCAGCGATTGAAATGGGACGCCTACCGACAATTTGGTTCGGCTGACGAAATCGAGCTTCGTGGTGTACGGCGGGACTCACATTTCATCGGTCTCATCAACAAGGCGGAGTATACTGTGCAACTGGGCTCACTGAGCCTCGTCCCACGATGGAAGAGCGAATTCCTCAGTCGGATACCAGCCTCGCGAGTGCTGCCCAAGGAACGTCAACTCACCGAACTGCTGATGATCATCGTGCGCAAGCCCGTGCTGCGACGAAGCCTGCTGGAAGGGGGCATCGAGTATGAATGGTTCAGCCAGATGCGCGATCCGGTGCCGCCGGGCGTGGAGAACGACTTCCGCGCGCTTGTGTATCTGCTGCAGATGACGAACCTGTCAGACTACCAGGGATACCGCATCACCACCGTCGCCGGATTTGAGGTTGCGCGTCAGGCGCGAAAGAGAGAGGACACGGCCACCCGGACACGAGGCTTCATCACTCTCTACGCCGGCATCGAACGCTGACGCCAGCGATCACTGATTGGTACGACCCTCGACGCTGTGTTATTCCGGTTCGGCTTCTTCCGGTTCGGGAGATCCAGCCGCCGTCGTTTTCTGTTCAGGCAAATCGGCGAAGGTCACGAGCTTTATGCTCTGCAGGCCGATGCCGTACATGCGCCCCGACTGACTCATCCCGGTAAAGGCGGAATCGCTGCGGGTCCGATAGACGTGATCGACCTCTCCAGCCAGGCGGACGGTGCTGGCATCGACATCGCCCTGAACGATCTTCCCGGTTCGATACGTGATCGTCACGGGACGCATCTCACCCCCGGGTGAGTCACCAAACTCCAACCGCGACAGGTGACGCAGGGCGACGCGTTTTTTCTTGCGGCCCTGCAGGAAGCGGAATGCGTCGGCACCTCGGTACTGGATGTTGCTGACGGTGAAGCGCTTTCCCTGCACATCGACAATCGACCCACCCACTGCGTCCGGTATGATCGGCGTGTCATCGTCATGCTGCAGCATCACTTCCTGGACGTCGCTGAGAGGCATGAACATCGGCCCAAGATCCGTGCTTCCTGTCAGACGATCGCTGACATGGCTGCCGCCGCCGGCGACGTCATCATCGGCCATGCCCCCGCCGTCTATGACGATCGTGCCCTCCTCCACGCGACCGCTGCGGAAGGTCACTGTGATCGGCACCTCCTGATCCTGCGGTGTGCCACCGATGTGGAAGCGTTCAATTCTGGCCAGATCCAGCACCTGGCGCCTGCCGCTGACGTAATACTCAAGGGAGGTCGAGCCACGGATCTCAAGCTTGCGAACCGCATGATGGGCACCCTTCCGGTCGATAACCGTACCCTCGTATTCTGCCGCCTGCAGAGCACCAACGCCAGTCAGTAGCAGAGCACATGACAACAACCATCTTTGGCTTGGAAGGAATGACAACATGGGGCACCTGCCTCTCGGACTCAGTCCTGTTGCGGTTGCTCGGGTTCGGTCTCTTCCTGAGTCTGCGTGCTGATGAACACCTGTGTAATGCGGCCGTAGTTGACCTCCACAGGCTTGATCACATCAAAGCCGGACGAACTGTTTTCGATGCGAATCTTGTAACGTCCCTCGGGCACGATGAACCTTCGAATCTCGCTGGAAGTCATGCCGCGCCCGAGA
>JAQCJA010000561.1 GCA_027593305.1 bacterium | reverse complement strand
AAGGCCCCCCGTCTGGTGCACGAGTGGACCCGCATGATCACGGCTGGCTGGGGGGCGGTCCAGCCTCGTTCCGCCGCCTCGGCTGCATCCTGTCGAATGGGCGTGGTGGATCGCTCGCCTGTTCCAGGTTGATGGGACCCTGTGCCCTGACGGTTCGTCGTCGGCCAGGAGCCAGAATCAGGCTGTCGGGCTGTCCTCGGACCCCTCTTCCTGATCGATCTTGAGCCGACTCAACTCGCCATCGACCTGCTCACGCTGCCTGGCGACGTCCTCCAATTTGGTGGCCAACTGAGCCTTGTCATGTTCCACCTTACTGAGGCGCGCCTCGGAGCTTTCCAGCTGCGACTCCTCCAGATCCATCTGCTGGCGTACATGGCGCTCGCTGGCGATCAGCCGCGTCGCCTCGGTGCGCAACTGCGTCAGCACCTTATTGGCGTACGCTTTGACGAGAGCGAAGCCGACGAGGGCGCCCATCGTGACCAGACCGACTACCTCTTCCACCGATCACCTCTGTCATCCAGTTCGACGCGTCGCTCCTTCGGCCGAAGTCGCTCGAGGCGATCCTCCAGTTGCTTCAACTCGTCATCCTGCTGCCCCAGGGAGCGTTCCATCTCGTTGCACTCCTCGACGAGCGAATCGATCTGTGCCTTGATCACCTCGGCGCGTTCGCGGACCTCGACCAGGCGCTGGTTGTGCGCCTCAATCAGTCCCTCCAGCTCGGATATTCGAGACTTGAGTTGATCGGATCGCTGCACAAACTCAAGCCACGTGCGTCCCGTCAGGATGATCAGGACGGCGCCAACGGCTGCCATGATCCAGAAGATCATAGGGCGGCTGGGTCAGGAGGGGTCATTACTGATGATAACATAGGAATCGAAATCTGACCCGAGTCAGCGTGGGTAGCAAAGCGAGTTTGCGCGGATTGCGCTCAGTGTAATATTGGCCGCTGATTGCAGTTCCTTCCTCGATGCTTAGCGGTCCCAGCTCTTGCGGTACTGGATCTTGCGCTCGCCCCGCTCCCCGACGATCTCGAACACCGGGGATTCATGTCCGCCCCAGTGCGGTGCGCCCGGCTTATCGGAGGACTCCACCGTCACATCGGCGCGGTCGAAGACGTCATCCCGCAGCCGGGTGCCCAGGCCGGGACCTACCGGCGCCAGCAACTGGCCGTCGACGACGCGGATGTTCGGCTCCACCACATCTGCGTACCAGCCGCCTTTGCCGTAAAAGGCACGGCAGGTCTCCATGAGCCAGGCATTCGGTGCGTTCATGCAGATGTGGGCGCAGGCAAAGACGTTCACGGGACCCGTCATGTCGTGCGGCGCAACGGGACGCTGCTCCGCCTCCGCCATCGTGGCAATCTTTTTGGTCTCGGTGATGCCACCCGTCCAGATCAGATCCGGCATGACCACTTCGGCCGCACCCGCCCGCAGGTACTCGCGGAACTGATACTTGGACACGAGCCGCTCGGAGACGCAGACGGGAGCGATGATCTCCTGCGCCAGCGTCACGTGGTTCTCGACGTTCGTCGGCTGGATCAACTCCTCCTGCCACATCATGTCGAAGGGATCCATCGCCTGGCCGATGCGGATGGCGTTGTTGAGGTTCCAGCGCCCGTGACCGTCGTTGGCGATATCGAGTTGATTGCCGACGGCGTCGCGCATCGCTTCGATCGGCTTGAGCATGAGCGCCAGGTCTTCGGCCCGCAGGTCGACCCCACGGGACAGGTCCGCGAAAGGATCTGTAAAGGCCCACTTCATGGCGGTGATGCCGTCGTCGAGCAGGCTTTTTGCCAGTGTGCCCGCATCGATCATCGCCCGTTCCATGTCGCGGTTTTCGCCCCACTGACCGGTGGTGTTGTACGTGCGGATGCGGTCCCTGCAGGCGCCGCCGAGCAGGTTGTAGATCGGTTGCCCGGCGACCTGTCCGGCAATGTCCCAGAGCGCGATGTCGATCGCTGAAATGGCGCGCGCCTCGGCGCCGGCATAGCCGTAGGCGTTGGCCATATCGAACATGTCCCGCCAGTGGCGCTCGATGGCAGACGCCTCCTGACCGATGAGCAGGGGCGAGAACATCTCATGTACCGCACCGGCAACGGAACGCGGACCGAACCAGGTCTCGCCCAGACCGATGTAGCCGGCGTCGGTGTGCACGCGGACCCATGTGGCAGCGGCGAACTGCTTCAGGTGGATGGTCTCGATTCTGGTGATCTTCATTGGCAGGCCTCCGGGTTACGGGCGCACTCTGTTGCAGAATGATCGGTATGGGGCTACTCGGTGATCCAGTCGAAACAGAGCGGCCCCCGGATCCAGCACGGCAATGGACAAATCTAAGTCATCGCTGTGACAGTTGATGTCTCCAGGGGTTGACCACGTCAGCCGAAGGCTTTTGTCTGATCTGTCCCGGACACAATCAACCGGACACAATCACTCGGCACATCCGCTCGACATAATCGGATCTCAATGACACGGATCATACCCACCGTTGATTTCGAGCAGGAGGGCAAGCAGATCGGCTCGCTTCGGGTGCCGCACTCGGTGACCCGCAGTGCCTCGCGGCCAGGCAAATACTCGAACGCCCCGGAACTGGAGTGTTTGAACCGGCAGCCGAGCCGTTGACATGGCCGTGCTGCTGGGCAAGACGAGCCAGCGCGACGCACCCTCGGACTGGATGACAGCCGCCCACTCTACGGCACCGACTGCGAGCACCCTGCCTGCGCCGTCTCGACGGACAGGATCTGGGACAACGGCGGCGCACCTGGGTCCGGGAGCGGGAGGGCTGTGTGCTCGATGGCGCCGGTTACGGCCGGGTCGGTATCGACGCCATCCACGCAGAGGACATGAGCCTCATCCGCCTCGACGATGGTGCCTACCGCATGTACTACGCCGCCTGCGACAACGACGGCAACTGGCGCATCGCCAGCGCCCGATCTGACTGAGGGTTCAGAACGCGCCGTTGACGCCGATGATGAAGTTGCGGATCTCGCCCAGGTTTCGTTCAAGCTGGGTGTAGTTGTAGTTGAGCACATTGTTGACGCCCACCGTCCACGTCAGCCCGGCGGCGTCGACCTGCAGCCGCAGGTTGAGTTCGTGCTGGGCGACACGCTGGTCATTGGCGTAGATCGCGACCCGCTGCAGACGGCTCGCATAGCGATAGTCGATGCGGGTGCCGTAGCGGCCCAGGTGCAGGGACGGGCTCAGTTGTAGCGACCAGCGCGGTCGATAGGCCAGGGGCCGTTCCAGTCCCAGATCCTTGGAGTCGAGGAAGGTCAGCCCGCCCTCCAGCAGCAGCCGCCGACGCCATGCCCGGGTGCCAGCAGCCAGCTCGAGGCCGCGGATGCGGGCGTCATCCACGTTCTGAAAGCTGACGACGATGCGGCTCGCCGTCTGGGCCAGATCGA
>JAQCJA010000560.1 GCA_027593305.1 bacterium | reverse complement strand
GGGATGTAGATCTCCAGGTCCTGCTCCTGCGCCGCGCGATCCTGCTGGAGCAGTTCTTCGTAGGCCCGGATGCGGGCCTTGTTCTTCGTCTGCCGTGCAGCCGGTGTCATCTTCACCCACTCCAGCTCGCGCTGCAGCGTACGCTGACGTTCGCTCTCGGTCCGCTGTTCACGGCCGAGGCGATCCTGCTTCTGTTCCAGCCAGGAGGAGTAATTGCCCTTCCATGGGATGCCTTCGCCGCGATCAAGCTCAAGGATCCAGCCGGCGACGTTGTCGAGGAAGTAGCGATCGTGAGTCACGGCGATCACCGTCCCGGCATAGGCCTGCAGGTGATGCTCCAGCCAGGCGACGGATTCGGCGTCCAGATGGTTTGTTGGTTCATCGAGCAGCAGAATGTCGGGTTTGCGCAAGAGCAGTCGACACAGGGCGACACGCCGTCGTTCGCCACCCGAAATGACATCAACCAGCGTGTTTTCCGGGGGACAACGGAGGGCGTCCATGGCCTGCTCGAGCCGGCTGTCGAGGTCCCAGGCGCCGGCGGCCTCGATCTGGTCGGACAGCTTCGACTGTCTGGCCAGCAGGTCGTTCATATCGTCGTCGGACATGGGCTCGGCGAACTGCTCGTTGACGTGTTCGTAGGCTTTGACCAGGTCGACAAGCTCCTGCATGCCTTCTTCGACGCATTGACGCACCGTCCTGCCCGCCTGCAGATGTGGTTCCTGTTCCAGGAAGCCGATCGTATGCCCCGGGGCAATGCTGGTCTCACCGTCGAACTCCGTGTCGACGCCGGCCAGAATGCGCAGCAGGGTGCTCTTGCCCGAGCCGTTGAGGCCGAGCACGCCGATCTTGGCGCCGTAGAAGTAAGAAAGAGAGATGTCTTTGAGCACCGGCTTCCGGTTGTGCAGCTTGGAGACTCGATGCATCGAGTAGATGATTTTTTCGGCTTCTGACATGATCCTGTTTTCGACGGTGAGCAGGCAGATGTACGGGAAGGTGAGAACTCTATAAGAAACGCCTCTCCCCGGGATCGCGGAAGAGGCGGTGTGCGGGTCGGTCTCAACCCAGAGCCGGAGGCGCCGCCAGGGTGTCGAGGGACGCAGTACGATGGAAAGCTCTGCCGAGCAGCGGCAGGGCATTGCGCTCGGTCTCCCAGATCTCAACAGCGGGATGCTCTTCGGCGATCAGCGTGAGACGGAGAGCGTCATCACTCCAGCTGACGATGATGTCCTTCACGGCAGCGTTGCGGCCCCGCTCGAGGAACTCCGCCGATCTCAGGATGGCGGCCAGACGTGTGAGCACGACCTCATCTTCCTTGCTCAACAGCGATTCATAACCGTCCCGTTCGGGCGTGCCCTTGCGGTGGTATCGAGTCAGCAGCGCGATGATGGCAATCTCGCGCCGCGTGAAACCGGCCAGGCCGTTGTACCGAATCAGGGTTTCCGAGTGTCGATGGTGGCCGTCGTACGCGATTGCGGTACCAACGTCGTGCAGCAGGGCGGCGGCGTCGAGCAGTTCGCGCTCGGCGGCACCCCCTCCGTGCAGCGGCCGCAGTTGCTCGAACAGCCGACCCGCGAGAAAGCGCACGTGATTGGCATGTGACTCATGGTAACGGTAGTTGCGCGCGACATTGAGTACGCTGAAGCGACGCGAGTCCGGAATGACCGGGTACTGCAGGTGCTCCCAGAAGTGCTCGAAGAACACGCCCTCGCGCAGTCCCGCTGTGGAGACTGTCAGTTCATCGGTGTGCAACTGTTCCAGCACGCCCAGCACCGTGAGGGCTCCGGCAAGGATGATGTCGCCACGATCCTCACTCAGGCCGGGAATTTTCTGGCGCCTCGCCAGGGGCATGTCGCAGAACAGCTTGACAGAGGCCTCGATCGAGGCCCGGGTCAGCACGAATCCGTGCAGCGTGTTCAGCGGACTCTGCTGACGGATCGAGTCGATCTTGGCGAGGTTGCGGATGGTGCCACCAAGACCTACGAGGCGCCTGCCACGGTTTTCCGCAATGAAGGGAATCGAAGCAACCTGTGCCTGGATCTCAGCGCCCATGGCACCGATCTCCTTGCGCGAAGCCGGGTCGTGGCGCACAAAGCGCTCGGTCAGTGCCAGCGATCCCAGCGGGCGCGACGCGCCCCGTAGGTAGCGCCCCTGACGTACTTCGGACAGTTGGGCGCTGCCACCACCGATGTCGAGGATGCAGCCCTCGGGCAGGTCGACCTCGTTGAGGGCGCCGATGACACCGTAGTAGGCCTCGCGCTCACCGTCGAGGATGCGCAGTTCCAGCCCCAGTTCGTCGCGGACACGCGTGACAAAGGCGGGGCCGTTGGCCGCATCGCGCACGGCACTGGTCGCCGTCGGCAGAGTGACGTCGGCCCCCGCACTGTCGCAGAATCGTTTGAACAGGCGCAGCGTCGAGAAGGCTCGACCGATGGCGTCGTCACTGAGGCCGCGCGAGGTCATGCCCTGACGCAGGCGCACGACCTCGCGGATCTCATCTTCCAGACGGTACGAATACCCCGCCACGGCACCAAAGACGACGAGTCGTGCCGTGTTCGACCCCAGATCGATGATGGCAATCCGCCGGGGCTCGCGGTTTTTGTCCCGGGGCTCGCGGTTCATGTCGATGGCGTCAGGACCGCAGGTCCACGGGATTCGACCAGGCCTTGTCGCCCTGTGGGCCGATGATCTCAAAGCGCACCCACCTGGCGTTGTTGCGCAGGGAGAACGTCGCCTCGGTGAAAAGCTCGCCCCCCTCGCGATACTCAGTGCCGTAGGTGTCCTGCACGGCGTGAATCCGTCGCGCCTGACTGCATTTCACGGTGACTTCTGCCGACTTGCCGTTGCTGCTGATCTCGATCGAGTGGATCTCGGGTCCCGTGCTGCCGTAACTGGCCCCTGTCGCCAGTGCCTCCAGGACCGCCTCGGTCGTGCGCTCCTTGACGCGGGCCATGGTCCATGATTCGTACGTGTCGCGGTTGTCCTGAGGCGCACCATGGGTGTCATCGTTGGCCAGGCAGGGGTAGACGCGATCCTCCAGGCTCATCCAGTCGTCCCAGTGCACGGCCCCTTCGCCGCGCCCCATGAACCGACAGGTGCTGTTGAAGACCTCGATGCCACTGAAACCCTTCAACGGCAATGTGTCGCGGATGATATTGATCGAACTCCAGTGCGGGTGGGCGAGCCAGACCTGACCGCCCTGTTCGCGAACGTTGTCGATCACGTGCTGCGGGGGCATCGTCCCGCACGCCATGTCCTGATCGATGTTGAGACAGATGAAGTGATGAACCTGTCCACCAAAGGGGTTTGCCGGGTGCAGTTCGGCGCCCTGGATGAGCACGAAGTCATCCGGCACGTCGACGGTGTCGACACGTGTGATCTTGCGGTGATCGGACAGGCAGAGGAAGTCA
>JAQCJA010000559.1 GCA_027593305.1 bacterium | reverse complement strand
ATGTCCGCGGCCGTATTTGATCCTGTGGACCTGTACTTCGTGCCGGTTGCCGGATTTGGCGATATCGGTCGCAGCGGCCCGAACATCCTGCTCAGCAGCATCCGGCTGGCAGTGACCGAACCCGTTCCGGTGACGGCCAGCTACTTCCAACTGCTCGCCGATGTTGCCCACGGGGCCGTGCAACGGAAGCAGGGCAATCTGTTGCAGGCGTTGCGCCATTACGAGGCTGCGCTGGCGACACCCTGCGATCTGCGCGAACTGCTGACGGTGAACGATCTGGCAGGCCTCTACTACGGTGCCGGCGCAGCATACTACGCCAGCGGCAACCTGGCCGGAGCGATCTCTTGTTGGGCCAGTGGCGTCGCGAACTTCCCGAAAGAAAGCTTGATGCGTTACAATCTGGCGACAGCCCTGGCGGAAGCCGGCGACCCAAGAGCCGCCGCGGTGCAGTTGATCCTGCTGTTGCGCCAGACTCCTGACAATGCCGATGCATGGTACAATCTGGCCGCGGCGTTGCGCAGCCTCGATCGCACGGCGGACGCTGACGCAGCCCTTGGCCACGAACTGGAATGCCTGCGCAGCGATGGCGCGCTGTGGATCTGGCTTACAGAAGGCGGGAACTGACAGAAAATGCGGGCGACAGCTGCCCGGGCCTGCAGAAACGGAAGCTCAGTCTTTCCGCTTCACGTAGTGAACGATCATGTCGACGGCATCTTCCGGATCGACGCGACCGGTATTGATCGTGAGATGGTAGAGCAGCAGGTCGTCCCAGTCTGCGTTGTAGTAATTGCGCAGGTAGAGTTGCCGCCAGCGGTCGTGTTGCTCGACCAGTTCTTTCGCCTGTTCCTCGCTGACTCCCTGCGCCTGTTTGATGCGTTCACAACGCAGGCCAAAGGGCGCGATGATCTTGACGTGGAACGCAGAGGGATTCTTCGCCAGAATGACCTGACTGGCTCGACCAACGACGACGGCCTTGCCCGTATCACCATAGTCCTGCAGCAGCGTCGTGATCAGCAGTTGATAGGTGCCGCGATCGAGATACGTCGCCGGAGACTCTGAGCCCGATCGTTCCATGACGTAAGGGAACTCAAGACCGAATTCTGGAAAATAGGCGGCCGAGGACAGCGGAAATCCACCGGGTGACATCTCGGGGACCAGAAGGCGCTTGAGGAAGTGTCGGACGCGGCCTTCTCCCTTCTCGTCGTACTTCTCTACTTCGTCGGCGGGGGTATCGGTGATTCCCGAGATCTCTTCCACCAACCGGCGATCAACGTGATCATATCCCAGAGCCTCTGCCACTTGCTCGGCGATGCGGTCCCCGCCACTTCCCAACTGTCGAGCTACGGTCACGACTGCCATCGTTCAGGCTCGCTTCATCGAGGTTCCAACGCATCTGCAATCGGCTGCAATCGGCTTACTACAATGGGCTGCACGGGGGCACAATTTACGCCGTCGCCGTCGCCGGGGCAAGCCTCCACGAAAGCCCGCAAGCATCACTCAGCCTTTGAGTTAGCCTCTCCTGCACGAGTCGATTTCTGGTGGCGGTCCCCAGGAGACCTGTGTATCTTTGCGGCCGCTCGACGCTGCGGCACCCATTCCGTTGCGCCGGTCGCTATTCCTTAACGACGAAGATCGGGGCGCCGCGTTCCCATCGTGCGCACCGTCCTGCAAATCGACTATGCCCAAATCCTCCGTGCGAATTCTTGTTGCCCTGGAAAATCCGGCAATGGAGGATTCCCTGGTGCGCCTCGCCGCAACGCTTGCGCGGGAGCCCTGGGGTGAGTTGCATCTGACCCACGTTGTCACACCCGACGACCCACCCCGTGTCGATGCACGCATGGCCCTGGACCGGGCGGTGGCTCTCGCCGTCGAAATGGGCGTCGGCGCCATCCCCCACCTCCTGCACGGCGAAACGGTAACCAGCGCGATTCAGCAGGCCCTGCGCAGCTGGAGTTGTGGTGTGCTGATGATGGGTTGGTACGGGGACGTGGACCCATTGACAGTGATCTCGTCGCCCAACAGAGCTCTGACCAAGTCTCTCGACGTCGACACGCTCATTTTCAAAGACAAGGGTTTTGGTGGAATCCGGCGCCTGCTGGTGCCGACCGGGGGCGGTACGCATTCCATGATGGGACTGGAGGTCGCCCACCAACTGGCGCAATCCTGGCAGGCGCAGATGCGTGCCGTTCGTATCGCCCGCGTGCCCGCCGGCAAGGCCGATGATCCGATTCAGCAACGCTATTGCCAACAGGTCACCGACGACCTCTGCATGCAGTTGCGCCTGCTTGGTATCGACAACGACGTCGACAGCGAAGTCATCGCAGCGCAGGACGTCGTGACACCCATCCTCGATATGGCGCACGACGATGATCTGCTGGTCCTGGGGGCTTCCAACGACTGGCGACAGGAAGACTTCCTCGCCGGTTCCATCCCCGATGAAATTGCCTACAAAGCGCCATGCTCCGTGTTGATGGTGCGCTCGCGAAATCCAGGGAGTCACCATCTGAGCAACATCTTCTGGGAGCACACGATTCGCCTCGATCTGCATCCACGGGACAAGTGGGAGGCTATCCATCAGATGGTCGACGTTCTCATCGAAGAGAAACAGGTACCGGCGTCCCAGCGGGAAGTCGTGCTGGCCGCCGCCTGCGAGCGTGAGAAGAAGTCGTCGACCTCCATCGGTCGTGAAACAGCGGTTCCCCATGCGCCACTACCCGGCCTGCCAGGTATCATTGGCGCCCTCGGCATCTGCCCGCATGGTGTTGACTTCAACGGCCTGAAGGGCGACACCGTACGCTACATCTTCCTCTTGCTGACACCACAACAGAACTATCGCACCTACATCCCGGTGCTGGCGCAGATCGCGTCGTTGATGCATACAGCCACAACCCGGGCAGCCATGTTGCGCTGCGAGACGCCTGCGGAGATGACAGCACTGCTCAAGAATCAGGAGCGTGCTGCAATCTCATGAGCAGCAGAAAACACCCCCGGCAGTGATGGACTCCATTCAATCAGCCATCGATCTGGGCACCAACACGATCCTCATGGTCACCGGGCATACCAGGGCCGACGGCACGGTGGAAATCCTCGACGACGCCCACGAGATCGCCCGCCTGGGCAAGGGCGTGGATGCCACCCGCCACATTCTGCCTGAAACGATCCAGCGCGTCTGCGGCATGCTGGCGACCTATCGACAACGCGCCGAGCAACTCGGCGCTGTGCGTGTGCTCGCCTTCGGCACCTCGGCCCTGCGTGACGCAGCCAACAAGAGTGCTTTCATCGATGCCGCCGCGTCCGAGGCTGGCGTTACTCTGGTTGAGCTTTCGGGCAACGATGAGGCCCGCTACACTTTCGCCGGCGCAGCATTCGGCCTGCAGCTGCCCGACGCGCGATATGCAGTACTTGACATCGGTGGCGG
>JAQCJA010000558.1 GCA_027593305.1 bacterium | reverse complement strand
TCGTTCGGCTACAAACAGGGTGACCGACGACGGGTGAACCCACATGCATCGACCAGATGCGTCTTGGCTGACGGCACCGGACGCACGATAATGGGCCCTTGTAATTCCTATCCGTACCGTCGGTAGCGCATTTGATCGATGATGAAGGTCGCGGCGACGATCAGGAGCATCAGGGGGAAGACGTAGAAAGCAGGGCGGTCGAACTCGGCACCCATCGGGCGGTAGACACCACCCGTCAGGGCACAGACCACCAGGTACAGCGACGTGACCAGGACTCCGCACCCGGTCCACAAATTCGGGTCCACGGAGGAAGAGGAGGGCTCCAGGCGAATTTCACAACCCCGCTGATCCTGAGAGAAGACAGTGCGCCATTTCTGCAGGTCCCACAGGACAAGGCCCAGTGTGGCGGCAAACATGAACGTCACAACCGACGCCGTGGGGTAGACCTTCGTACTCCAGCAAAACACGAGAATGGTCGAAACAATGGGCAGAAGGATGAGCGCCCCCACCAGGGCAAAACGCTGCGACAGGAGCAGCAGAGCCGCCAGCAGTTGCATGACGCCAACGAACGAGTAGAAGGCGCCCGTGGCGTAGAAGGCGTGGAGAAATTCATGAAAGGGACCCGTGTTCTGCGGATCGGTAAAGGGCTGATATATCACCTTCTTCAGCCCCGCCGGCACAAAGGCGAAGGCGAGGCCGATGCGCAGAGTTACCACCAGCAGGTTCGCCCACCGCTTTTGTCTGGCTTGATACAGCAGTCTCTCGAAGATCGCAAACATGACCGGCAGTGTACGGGCAGGCCCTGTCAGGCGCCATCGTCATGGGAAAGGCGGAGAGCATCCCCGGGATCGACAGGTTCACTTCTGGATTCTGACCGGACTTCCTTCACTGTGCTACCTCGGGTTCATCCGACGCCGCACGCCGCGTGCAGTGATAGAAATACAGTCCCCCCAACAGCATCGCCAGCGCGTAGAACACGATGCCACCACGCCACGTCATAACCGCTTGATGCATGGCATGATTCATAGCGTAGGGCTCTTTGCCGGAGGCCTTGGCGGCGACCACGAGCACCGGGTCGATGAGGAAGTGCAGCATGAAAATGAGTGACGCAATGGGTAGCATGGTCTGAGCGCTCAACACCCGGCGCAGGCAGAGCAACAGCGCCGCCAGCATCAGGCACTCACCACTCCAGCCGAACAGCACGCCTGCCGAATCATACTCACCGCCCCGCAGGATCCTGGCGCGCGCCGGCCATATAGCGCACGCAGCCATACCCACGGACAAACTCCAGGGCAACAGTACCCAGATCAGTCGCGCACCGGCGGTCTGCAGATCGGAGCGATTGAGACTGCGCCACAGGTGCATGCGTCTTTCGCTGTCGATGGTGCCGGCATGGGAGACAAGCGTCACCGCATAGGGCAGCAGGGACAGCAAGCCGAGTGAAATCCAGAAACTGCCCTCGGCGACGCCTGTATTGCGCCAGAACAACACCCAGAAACAGGAAGACTCCGACCCAGGGCAGCAGCCAGGTCTGATAGCGGTACTGCCATTCTGCCAGCGCCAGTCTCCACATGGTCGTTCTCCTATCTCAGTTCGCGGCGACGGAAGAGCAGCAGTGACACCAGTAGCATGGCCGCAGCCAGCAGATACGGCAGGATGCCCGTGTAAGGCAGCTGGAGCCAGTGCCACATCGTACCGAACTGGTAGCCTTCCGCGTCGGCGAGACCCCAGCCGAACACGGTGGACAGCACCAGGACAGCCGGCTCGGCGAGGAAGCCAATGGCCATGTAGAGGGCGAACATGCCGATGTGAGCCACCTTACGTCCGAAAACCATCGCCATCAGCCAGGTAACGGCGAGGAAGGCCAGCACCAATCCGCCACACGAAAACGGCGACGCCGTCAACCCCTGGCACCACAGGCTGAGGCCGGCATAGCTGGCAACGGCAAGGGGCCACGGCGTCAGCAGCACCGTGCCGTATGCAAGGCCGAGTTGCGTGCGCGACAGCGGCAGCGCCGCCCACATCTGCAGGCGTCGTTCGCTGCCTTCGCTCAGAAACAATGCACTCGGTCCAAGCGTTGCGGGGAGTAAGGAGGCCACTGCCAGAACCAACAGACTGAGATTGGGCGACGTGGCCCCCGAGGACTCCCGGCCGGCGGCGCCGGCCAGGGCGTCAAAGAGCAGGTCATTAAGAAACAGGATGTTGCCCGTGACCATCACATGCGTCATGACGATTAAGCCGGGCAGCGTCCTCCAATTGTTGCCCCATTCAGCCCTGACGATGTGCCACATGGCCCGCTCCCTTCAGGATCGATACGGCGACCTCGTCTATTGGCAGTGGTGACTGCTGGATGTTCTGTGCCCCGGCGGCATGCAGGTTCGCGAGTGTCTGTTCGCGCGCACAGCTGATGAGCCGGTGCTGCGAACCCTCGCTCGCGCATTCAGCGATCCCCTCCAGCGCCGGCAAGTCGCCCTCCAGTTGAAAGCTGATCTGCCCCCAGGCGGCGATGAGCTCGTCCTTCGGCGACCGCTGTACGATCTGACCGTCGTGCAGAAAAACCAGTTCGTCCGCGAGGCGATCGATATCGCCGAGAATGTGCGTCGAGTAAAAAATCGTGCGGTCACCCGTCTCCAGCAGTTCCCACAACACGTCCAGGACTTCGCTGCGCACCACCGGATCGAGGCCGGCCGTCGGTTCGTCGAGCAGCAGCAGGCGAGGACTGCGCGCCAGCGCCGCAATCAAAGCCAGCTTGACGCGGTTGCCCTTGGACAGAGTCTTGACCTTCTGGTCCACCGGACAGGCGAAACGTGCCACAAGTTCCTTTGCACGCGCCGCTGACCAGTCCCCGAAGAACTGCCCGATGAAGTCCAGGTTCTTCCGCCCCGTCCAGTTCTCGTAGAATACCGCCTCGTCACTGACAAAAGCCAGATCCTGCCGCCAGTCGGACGCATCCGGTGCTGCATCCGTGCCGAGGATTTCGATGCTGCCTGCATCCAGACACGACATGCCACCCATGCAGCGCAGCGTTGGTGCATGACTCCGGCTTGACATCGCCATCGGGCTCGGGCGATCCTGTCCACTTCGTGGATCCCATGAGAGGATCAGCGAGGTCGGCAGGCGACAGTGGCGCAAGGAGTCAGGCGCTCACCAGCAGGCTCGCGCCGAGAACGCGATGTACCGATACAAACGCATCATCGGGGATCGCCTACGAGCCAAGCATCCAGAGTCCCAGAAAAGAGAAGCGCAGATTGCGGTCAATGTCATCAACCGAATGACGGCACCTGGCATGCCGGAATCAGCGAAGATCGTGGCGTAATAGTGAGCCATAATACGGGTAAATGCGTCTCTGGCGAGTCATGCAACAACACAGCGATACGGTGGTCCCATTCACGGCTGCGGTGGCGCAGGCCGTGCCGAGC
>JAQCJA010000557.1 GCA_027593305.1 bacterium | reverse complement strand
ATCACATTCCGCTGGATCTCACCGAGACCAACGGCTCCCATCGCTTCTCGCTGGCCTGGAAACTGTAGCAAGAACTTTCGGTCACAGCAGCGTTTCTGCAGAGGGCTGCCCCTGAGGGGTGGCCCTCTTGTCATTTCCAGTGGAGTTCACGTGAAGATTACCCATATCGGCGCTGTTGTTCTGCAACCCTTTCCGTGGGTACTCGTGCGGGTATTCACCGACGAGGGCCTCGTCGGGCTGGGTGAGGCCTACCACGGGGCCGGGGTGCACCAGATCGCTGTCGATGAGCGGCTCACCAGAGCCCTGATCGGCCAGGATCCGCGCAACGTCGACCGGCTCTTTCACGATATGCAGCGTGTCATGTCCGCCTCGGGGTTCTTCCAGGGCGCCGTCATGAGTGCCATCAGTGGCATTGAGATGGCCCTGTGGGATCTGACGGGGCAGAGCCTGGGAACTCCCATCTGGCAGTTGCTTGGGGGGCAGTTCCGCAATCGTGTCCGTGTCTACAACGACTGTCACGCCGGCGAGGATGAGACGCCGGCCGCCTATGCCCGCCGAGCGTGCGAGGTCGAGGCGCGCGGCTTTTCGGCGATCAAGTTCGACATCGACCCTCTGCCGACCCGCCGCGATGCCTATAATCGCGGGATTCGTAACAGCGACATCGCCCATTATGTCGATGTCGTTACCGCCGTGCGCGAAGCCCTCAATCCCGACACGGACCTGGCGATTGACGCGCACTGGCGCTACGCACCGGTGGATGTACTGAAAATCGCCCGCGCCTTTGAGGACCTCGATCTGTTGTGGCTGGAAGATCCGATTCCACCGGAGAACAACGAAGCGATGCGCCATCTCACAGCGCAGACGCGGACGCCGATCTGCACCGGCGAGAACCTCTATACGAGGTATGGCTTCCGCGAACTGGTTGAGAATCAGGGGGCCGACATCCTGTCGCCTGATCTGGCCAAGGCCGGGGGGCTGCTCGAGGGGCGGCGCATTGCGGACCTGGCCAACCTGTACTATATCCCGATTGCACCGCACAATATCTGTGGGCCCGTCGGCACCTATGCGGCAGCCCAGGTGTGTGCGGCGATTCCGAACTTCCTTGCTCTCGAGTTTCATCATCTCGACAATGAGATCTGGACGGGGCTTGTCGAAGAGGGCGACACTCTCATTCACGCGGGGCACATACCGATCGGTGACCGCCCCGGTCTTGGCCTGACCCTGATCGAGGATTCGGTGCGTGCCTGCGCCCGCGAAGACCTCGGTTTTCTCCAGATCTGATGAACCCATGACGAACGCCGCTGTGTTGGGTGCCTGCAGTCGCCCCCTGAACCAACTGTCCTTTGCCGACGCCTGTCGGCGCATTGCCGCCGCCGGCTATGATCACGTCGCCCTTTTCGCCAACCAGGGGAAGGCTCCCGTGCGTTCCGACAGCACGGCGGCGGAAGTCGTGGCGGCGGCACAGGCAGCCCGTGACGCCGGGTTGGCGCCGTCGATGGTTCTGGGGCGGACGCGACTCGACGTCGACCTCGAAGAGGCGGCCGCCGACTACCGCCGACTCATCGATAACGCAGCCGAAGTCGGAGCCCGCTGGATCCTTGATCTAGGGTCCAACGACGAAGCGCAGTACGACACCTACCTCGAACTGATGCGTCGTGTCGCACCACACGCCGAGGAGGCAGGTATCGGAATCAGCATGAAACCTCACGGTGGCATCAGTCTCACCGTCGAGCATCTGCTGGCGACGGCGAACGCCGTAGATCATCCTGCTTTTGGCATCTGCTTTGACCCGGGTAATATCATCTACTACACGGCAGGGGAACGACGCCCCGAGGGTGACGTCGAGAAGGTTGCCGCAAGAGTGAGCACCTTCATCGTCAAGGACTGCGTTGTCGAGGGCGACAAGCCGGATGTCATGGTTACCCCCGGTACGGGGCTCGTCGATTTCCCCCTTGTATTGGCCAAGTTGCGCGCCGCCGGCTTCAACGGGCCGTACTACGTCGAGTGTGTGGGCGGTGGCCCGGAAGCGGACGCCATCGAACGGGAACTGACCTATACGCGAGGATTCATCGAAGGCATTCTGCGGGCCCTGCCGCTGACCGGATAAGGCACCGGTTCAGGCGACACGGTATTTTTCCACCACATCAAGATCCACCTCGATGCCCAGACCTGGTTGCTGCGGCACGACGAAGTGACCGGCCTCCACAGCCAGGGATCCGGCGCAGACGTCGGCTACCCGCATGAAGGGCAGTTCATCACAGGGCAGCGTGGCATTGGGCAGGGTCGCCTGCAGGTGCACGGAATAGGCGGCAAGCACGCCCAGGCACAGGCCACCCATCTGCACCCAGATGGGCACGTTCGCCGCCTCTGCAAGAGCCGCTGAGCGGCGGACCTGGAGAGCCGAGCCGCCGAGGTTGATCTGGTCCACGGCCTCGGCCTTCAGCGCCGCCAGCACCCCGGCGGGGGCTCCCAGGTGCAGGGCGATGGGGATCCAGGTCTTCTCACGCAGCAGCCGAAACCAGTCGAGATTGTCTTTCAGGACCGGGTCCTCAAAGTTGGCGATCGTACCAAATGGCTCGAGTTCGCCAGCAAGTCGGGCAGCTACTGAGGGCTGCTCGAACAGCGTGTTCGGGTCGACGCCAACCGAATACCCCGGACCGGCTGCCTGTTTCATCAGGCGCACGGTCTCGACAATGTCCCACGGACGTGCCTTGAGCTTGTGATTGGTAAACCCAAGGCGGGCGCCGACTTCGGCTTCGGCGGCGGTATCGACCGGGTCCATGTGGCAGGACCAGTATGATACAGGAACGCGATCCCGCACCTGGGCACCGAAGAAGCGGTGCACGGGGATGCCCCACGCCTGCCCGGCGATGTCGAGCAGGGCACAGGTGATCGGATCGGGCTGGGTGAAGGGATCCATAGCCAGTGGATCCGCACCGATGCACGTGGTGAAACGGGCCTCCAGATCGGCCTTGCGGCCCTGGCATTCCCCCCACCCGGTGAGACCTTCATCGGTGGTCACACGCGTCAGGGTGATGTCATAGAATTTGGGATTGTACTTGGCAATGGGTGCGATCGGCGGGATCTCGACTTCGTAGAGTTCGACATTGGTGATCTTCACTGCAATCCTCCTGGAGTTTTTGGGACGATGGCACAAGATAGGCGACAGAACTGGAACCTGCCCCCTCCCTCGTACTGCTCAACGTCATCCTCGGTGCCGCCGCCCTCGTCGCGTCAGTAACCGGTTTTGGCTACGCACTGGTAGCGACACCCTTTCTGATCCTGCTGCTGCCGCCGTCCACGGCGGTTCCTCTGGTACTGATCAGCTGGTTTCCGGTTGCCATCATCCTCGTCTACAGCAGCCGGCGACAACTGGTTCCGGGTCGCGTGGCACGTCTGCTTTCGGGGGCGATCCTGGGG
>JAQCJA010000556.1 GCA_027593305.1 bacterium | reverse complement strand
GCACCTGGGGATCCAGCGGCGGCACGGGACCGCTCGATTGTCCGAAGAGAACCATCGTCCCCAGAGGCTTCAGCAGATTCAGCCCCTTGTCGAAGGTTGTCTTGCCCACGGAATCAAACACGACATCGACACCGGCATCCCTGGTGAGTTTCTGCACTTCGACCTCGAAGTCGGCTTCCGTGTAGCGGATCACCTCGTCGGCACCCGCCTCACGGGCCAGTTGCTCTTTCTCCGGCGTCGACACCGTGCCGATGACCTTTGCCCCACGCATTTTGGCGATCTGCACGAGCAGCAGTCCAACACCACCGGCGGCGGCGTGAACCAGGGCCGTGTCCCCCGCCTTGAGCGAATACGATCCGGTTGCCAGATAGTGGGCCGTCATGCCCTGCAACAGGACTGCGGCAGCGGCAGCGGCAGCGACTCCGGCCGGCAGCGGCACGAGGCGATCCACAGGCACTGCAGCCATCTCGGCGTAGGCGCCGATGGCACCCGCGTAGCCGACACGGTCACCCACGGCGACCTGGGTGACCCCTTTGCCGATGGCGGTTACGGTCCCTGCACCCTCCACCCCGGGCGTGCAGGGGAGAGCGACCGGATACAGCCCTTCGCGGTGATACGTATCGATATAATTGAGACCGATGGCCTCGAGGCGCACGACGGCCTGCCCCTCTGCCGGAGTCGGCTCCACCGTGTCCTCGTAGCTCAGCACCTCGGGGCCTCCGTGATGGTGGAAGCGGGTTGCTTTCATCGTCCGTCTCGTCTCAGGTTTTGGCCGGACGGTCTGCCAGACTGTTTACGGGACTGGCGTCTGCAGATCACGTCCGTGGTGCTGCATGATGGAGGGCGGCTTTTTTCCGATGCAGACTGCATAAGGTAAGGCTCCCCCCACCCTCTGAGCAAGGCGACGCTGCTACGGCGTCGCCGCCAGCGCTTGCAGCGCCCGTGACGCCATAAAGCGGACGCCGTCGTCCGGGTCCTGCTCGCTGACTCTGAGCAACCGCTCCCGAGCCGCCGGATTGCCCAGTTGACCCAGTGTATGGGCGGCATGTTTGCGCACCTCGGGTCGACTGTCAGCCAGCAGGACAAGGGCCGGTTCGCAGGCGACATCTGCATGCTGACTGGCCAGTCCGACGAGAGCCGCGTTGATCACGGCGTAGGCAGAATCAGACAGGGCCGTCAACAGGGCATCCGTGGCGGCTTTGCCGCGCAACTGCCCCAGTGCGTGCGCCGCCCCCATTCGTATCCAGGCATCGTTGTGCAGCAGCAGGGCTGCGATGTCGGTGGTTGCCGCCTCGGCGCCGCTCTTGGCAAGAGCATCGGCGGCACGCACCACGAGGCCGCGGTCCTGGCGCTTGAGCAGCTCACGCAGATGCGGGTGAGCGGCTGCGCCAAAGGCGATCAGGTCGACCTCGAACTCGATGCGCTCCTCCCCGCCGCGGGTCTCGAACAGCTCCACGAGCAGTGGCAGACAGGTCGTATCCCGCGCCACCACCGCCTGCTCGATGGTCCCCCGTACCAACTGCGGATACTGCACGTATCGGGCCGCCAGGAACTGCGGGTCCAGGCTCAGCAGCCCGCGTGCGGCTGCCATACGCGACGAGTCCGGTTGCGCCGGATCATCAAACTCATGGCGCCACGCCGAGGCCCGCGCAGCGATCTTCATACCTGCCTGGTTCCACCGATCCTCGCCATCGGCACAGCCACCCAGCACGATCAGTGACACGCAGATGGCAGCCACCTGCTTGACCGTTACAGAGTGCTCCCGTAGCCTACATCGCAGTAGCAAGCAGATCACCTTACTCGAACCCGAGACCATCATGGCAAAGAAGCCTCTCAACCTCATCCTCCTGGGTATCGACAGCCTGCGCGCCGATCATATGAGCTGTTATGGCTATCACCGACAGACGACGCCCCACATAGACAAACTGGCCAGTCAGGGCGTGCTCTTTGAGAACAACTATTCACCCCACATCCCCACGACATCCGCCTATGCGTCCATGCTGACAGGCAAGGACTGCTTTTCCACCAGCGTCGTTGCTCTGCGCCACAAAGGGGGCCTTGCGGAGAACATCCAGACGCTCCCCGAGATCCTGCGTGCCGTCGGCTACGACACCTCCTGTGTCGGCTTCTCCGGCAATCCCAGTTCCCGCGGGTTCGACAACTACCTCGACTACCCCGCCTGGGGCAGCTTCGCCGAAGGGCGCAGTCCGAAGGCGGAGAAGCTCAACGAAGTCGCCGTCCCCGAACTCGAACGCCTCGCAGGCGGTAAGAAGCCGTTCTGCCTGTTTCTGCGCCACATGGACCCCCATGCCCCCTACCTGCCGCCGGCACCGTTCGAGCGCATGTTCTATTCGGGCAATGAACTCGACCCGCAGAACAGATCCATGCAGCCGGTGATGAGTTTCAAGCCTTTCTGCGACTTCTTCGCTGACTGGATGCCGCCAGGAATCACGGACGCCGACTATGTCACGGCCCAGTACGACGGCGCCGTCGCCTACATGGACGCTGCCATTCAGCGGCTCATGACGCGTATTGACGAACTCGGCCTGCGCGACAACACACTCGTCGTGCTCAACAACGACCATGGCGAAACGCTCTACGAACACGAATGCTGGTTCGACCATCATGGCATGTATGACAATACGCTGCACGTGCCGTTGGTCCTGCGCCTGCCCGGCAAGTTGCCGGCGGGCAAACGAGTCTCCGGTTATTCCCTGCATCAGGATCTGGTGCCGACGATGCTCCAGTTGATGGGGGTCAAGCCGAAGAGCAGGATCGATTTTGACGGCAACTCACTGCTGCCGATGGTGAACGGCAGCAAGGCCAGCAACCACGCTGATTTCTACATCACCGAGTGTACGTGGATGCGCAAGCACGGCTGGCGCACACCGGAGTGGAAACTGATTGTAGCGCTGGAACCCGATTTCCATTTCAAGCCTGAGGTTGAACTCTACAACCTCGTGAAGGATCCTCTGGAGTTGAAGAACGTCGCCGGCACCGAGAAAGCGGTCACTGCCGCCCTGCGGGAGCGTCTGCACAACTGGGTGGCCAGGCGGGAGCGGGAAACGGGACAGACGAACCCGATGTATACCAACCTCAACTGGCATGGCAATGCCAGCCACGAGGGCCCCTTCACCTCATCCCAACAGGCCTACGACACGATGCACATCGGCTCGGTGGGAGCTGCCAACCGTCTGCAGGCCGGGGCGCGCAAGGCGGCCCCAACAAAGAAGGTCACAGCAAAGAAGGTCACAGCAAAGAAAGTCGCGCCAAAGCGGAAGTAGCTCTGGAACACGACGCACACTGCGCCGCAGGTGGTGTCGGGCTGAAGGCCCGATGACATCTGCGGCGTTTTTGTTCCACCGCGGGTTGGCCCATCACGCCCGCAGGCTGGCGAAGCCCCAGTCCAGCCAGGGCGTCA
>JAQCJA010000021.1 GCA_027593305.1 bacterium | reverse complement strand
TCCGCTGGCCTGTGCCGTCGGCATCGCCGTCATCGACGAGATCGTCGAAAAGGACCTGGCGCGGCGGGCGGGGGAACTGGGCGACTATCTGGTTGACAGACTGCGCCGGTTGGAAAAGCTGGGAGTCGTGCGCGAGATCCGTGGCAAGGGACTGCTGCGCGGCGTGGAGTTGATGCGGGACGGAAAGGCGTGCCCGCAGTTGGGTGTGGCACTGAAGCGCACGGCCATGGAGCACGGCCTGGTGATGCGCATCGACCCGTTGTGGTTTGCTGTGGCGCCGGCGTTGATCTCGACGGAAGCAGACATCGACGAACTCTGTGGCCTGGTGGAGCAGAGCCTTGTTGCGGCGTTGCAGGTGATCGACGCCTAGCCGCCGGGGCCGGGCGGGTCGGGTGACTTCAGCAGCGGACCACTTACCGGTGGCTGTCCCACCGACGATCGATGTCGGAGCCCAGATCGCTCTGCACACTCTCGTCGGCGACGTTGCCGCGCTGATCGGGATCGAAGGGGACGATGTCCGCCGTTTCCACGAACCATTGCAGCAGCCGCTCCCGCAGAGTCGCCAGACATGCAGCATACTTCGGATCATCGATGACGTTGTGCAACTCCTGCGGGTCTGTCTGCAGGTCGTAGAGTTCGTCCCTTTCGTATAGCCGACGCACGTACTTGTGTGTGTGCGTGCGACACATGAAGGCGCGCGTGTGTTCGGGGCCGTCGCCGGCCTGCAGACTCAGGCGCGGAAAGTAGAGATCCTGCGGGTCCTGATGACCGGGCGGATACTCCAGTTCCTTGCAGTGCGACTCATCCTGCCGCCGGCCACCTTCCGCAAAGACGGCGTCACGCAGTACATCCTGCCCGCCCGCCAGCAGCGGCAGCAGGCTGCGACCAAAGTGCGAGTGCGTCGGCGGCAGACCCGCCAGTTCTTCCACCGTCGCCGTGAAGTCGATCAGTTCGATGAGGGCATCCCGCGTTCCTGGCACCACCGTCACGCCCGCCGGTGGCTTGCAGACGAAGGGTACGTGGGTCACGACATCGTCAAACGTGTTCTGGTTGATGCCGACAATGCCGTAGTCGCCCACATACGATGCATGGTCGCTGAAGAAGAACACCGCCGTGTCATCCCACACGCCGACGTCGCGCAGGGCCTGCAGGAGCAAACCGAACTGGTGGTCGGTACGCGCACACATGGCGTAGTACGTGGCGCGTAGCTCCGTCCAGCGGTCCTCGGACCAGGACTGCATGCGCGACTGTTCGTAGATGCCGCGCAGCATGCTGGGTTTGCCGTCCCAGTCCGCAGGCGTCGGGATCCGTGGCGGCACGCAACCGCGGTCGATGGCACTGTAGAATGGCTCCTCGACAGCAAAGGGCGGGTGCGGGTTCAGCAGCGGCAGATAGAGACAGAAGGGCTGATCCTCCGGCAACTGGCGCAGTTGCTCGATGGCTCCCAGGACACAGGCCCAGTCGTGGTCGTAGAGGCCCGTGCCGCTGTCGTCATCAGCGGCCGGTTCCAGCCGACCATGGTAGAAGGAAAAGAACCCGTCTCCATCGGCGTCGCCGCGCCAGCCGGATGGCAGTTCCTGCAGGGGGCGGGTGGGCTGGAACTTCACGTCACAGTGGCCTTCGAAACCGTGTTGCGCGGGCACCAGATCATTCTTGCCGCCCCACCAGACGAAGTAGCCTTCCTCCTTGAGGCGTTGCAACAGGGTCGGTTCGTCCTGACGCAGCATGTGGAACATGGTGCGATGGCCACGCACATGCGGGTACCAACCCGTCATGAAGCTGCAGCGGCTCGGGACACATACCGGCGCCTGACAGAAGGCATTGCGGAAGGACACGGCCCCTTCGGCACACAGGCGATCGACATTCGGTGTATGCACACAGGGATTGCCCATGTGGCCGAGAGCTTCCGCACGGTAGTGATCGGGATTGAAGATGACCAGGTTTGGGCGTCTGTTTGATCGTCCATTTGATCGTTTGGCAGATGGCATGACTTCCTTCATCGAATCGACGTCGGGGCGAACCAGGGCATCAGTAGATCACGTGCAGCGGGTTGAGGTCGGCGACCTCCCGTCCCCCTACGCGTGTGACGACGCGCAGCAGGTATATCCCGGGCGCCACCAGGGCGCCGCTGTCGCTGCGCCCATCCCAGAGAAGTTCATAGTGGCCGATGTCACGATCCTCATTCGACAGCGAGCGCACGCAGCGTCCCGACAGGTCGTAGATCGCGGCTGATATCGGCACCATGCCCGTTGTCTCGAACAGGTCGTAGGTGATGGTTGTGGCATCGTTGATGCCGTCGCCGTTGGGGGTAAAGACCACGGGTGTTGCCTGGGCAGCCAGCACGGAGCTGACGTGAACCTTCGTCTCAATCCAGAAGCGGTCGGAGGTGATCTCGTCCACTGCGTCACCCGCCGGGACCGGCTGAGCGACATCCCAGGGGCGGGCGCTGTCCAGCAGGTGCGCTGCAAAGGCGGCGCCGTAACGCAGAGCCCGGGCCCGGAAGCGCACCTCCACCGGAGCATCTGTCAGGTCCTCGGTGACCCGTGGCAGGCGGACCTGCAGGTGGTCGGTCGCCAGAGACTCGAGGGTGAAAGGCACCTCCATGTCGTCCACCGAAACGGACAGCACCGCTTCGATCTGGGCAGCGACGGCGGAAATCCGCAGTCGGTTGAAGCCCGTATCGGTGGGGCCCAGGCTCGGCTTGAGGATGTAGGTGAAGTCTGTTGCCACTCCGGCCTCGACAAAGACCGGTTCGAGTTCACCGACGACGCGCGACACGGTTGGCTCTGAGGCGCGGAACTCGAGAAATCCCAGGCGGCTGCCGTCAACGCCGGTTGTGGTGAACTCCAACTGCAACTGGAAGGCCCGCCGCGGGCTGCGCGGCAGCGGCGGCTCACCGGAGACATTGGCCAGGTCGAAGGCCGAGGGCCACGCCGTCCAGCTGTCGTAATCGTAGCTGGCGCCGGCTCGCTCCTTGCTGAAGAGGGCGTCGTATTCCGCACGGGTCACTTCAACGATCTGGTCGCCGATGCCGGTGTAGCGCCAGTAGCGCAGGGACTGGGCCTGATCACCGCTGCGGGCGGACAGAGTGACGCGTGATCCCGGCTGTTGCTGGAGGGACCAGCGCATGCCGCCCCACAACGCCGGCCGCCCGTAGTTGATGATCTCCGAGGTGAACCGCGAGTGTGCGGCGGCACCCCTGGCATAGACGAAGATCTCGTTGATCTGTACGGGGGCTTCGTGTTCGGCCAGAGCCAGTTGAATCGACGCCGTGCGCCGCTCCTGCGGAAAGCCCTCAAGATCGAGAATGCCTTTCCGGTTGCCCTTCACCTCCACCGTGAATGGCGTCAGGGGACCGGCGTCCGCCGCCAGGGGTAGCGGTGACAGGAACAGGCCGAAGTTCTCCAGCATGGCAAGGCCGTCGGCATCGCCGGAGCGGATGCGCACACGCTCGACGAAGAGTGCATCCCCGAGGGAAATGTTGATCGTTCCCTGTTCTCCATAGAGACCGCGACAGGCGCCACACTCATAACTGTTCTGCAACAGGACCTTGCAGACGCCGCAGGTCAGCCCGTCCCAGTCGAACAGGGCGGCCAGGCTCGAGTTGCTGTCGCGCAGAGGCAGCCAGGAGAAGGGGTAGGTCTGATGTGGCTCGGCGCCCTCGGGGCCGATGTCGAGACGGTAGAGCTCGCCGTCGCGACTGACATCCTGCCAGGACATCTGCTCGAACACCACACCAGGTCGACCGAACCCTGCAGGCGGCGGCAGGTCCTCACCGCCGATGCGATAGATGGTCACCGCCGAGGCTGCCGCGGGCAGACAGCAGCCGGCCGCAACCAGCAGCAGGCGTCGGAGGCGACCTGCCGTCATCAGTAGACCACGTGTACGATCGCCGTATGCCGCGTGCTCTTGGCACGACCGGACTCGGCGACGATATCGAGATTTACCACGTAGATACCGGGGGGCACCGGCGAGCCACTGTCGTCATCGCCGGCCCACGGTACACGGTACGATCCCCGGGCATCACTTCGACCCTGCGGCAAGTGCCGCACGCGACGCCCTGCCAGATCGTACACGACAAGTTGCACGTGCTGCGGCCCGATGATGCGATTGACGCTGAACACCAGCGTCGCAATGTCATTGATGCCGTCCCCGTTGGGGGTGAAAACCCCAGGCTCGACGCGCAGGGCGGACAGCACCTTGTTGCCGGCAACAGCGATGACCACGTTGGTCTCACTCTGCACCAGGGACGTCGCGTCGCCCGCTTCCGCCAATTGCCAGGCACCATCGTAGCCGGTTTCCCTGACGGCCGCCTCGAAGGCGGCGCTGTTGCCATGGATCGTGGTCTCCATGCGAACCTCGACAAGCTCCACTTCCCGTCGCAGGACGGTCGGCAAGTGCATGGCCAGTGTATCCCGTCCGGTCGGGGCGCGCTCGATCTGCGCACCGGGAATGATGCGCGCCGTGCCGACGACGAAGTCGTTCCGGGTTCCAGCCCGCACCTCCACGACATCCATGAAGGCGGCCGCCGTGGCGACGACACGGATCTCATCATCGCGGCCGAATACGGGCCGCAGGAAGTACGACCGCGGTTCCGGTTCACCAACCTGTAGCACCCGTGTCGGCCAGATTTCTCCGGTCAGGTTGTCCGTGTAGAGATCGGCCAGATTGATGCGCAAAGAACTCAGGGATGCGGGGGGGCCGTACTTGCTTGTCGTATCGGCCAGCACGCGGGCCTGCACCTGCAGATACCGCCGCGTTCGCGGTGAGCGGATCTCCTCTCCCGACTTCGTGTAGGGCACGCTCCAGTCGCTGAAATCCTCCCCCGGGACGAAGTTGGCAGTGATCTCGCCCTTTTTGGTCTCCGGCAGGCGACGACGGTACCGATCCTCCGTCACCACCTTGCCATCGCTGTCATGGAAGACCTTCTGCTCCGCGAGGACGTTTCCGGTCCGGGTCGAGAGCTCCATCCGGGTGCCTTCGGGGGTATCAGCGTCCCACTCAATCGTGACCAGACCCTTGCGTCCGCCCAGATCGATCACGTCCGAGGTGAGTTGGGCGACCGCTACGTAGCCCTCACCGTAGAGCAGAGCTTCGATGAGGCTGATGGCCCCATTGCCACTGCCGCGGTAGCGCGTCCGGAAGCGCAGAAAGCGGACGCGAGCCGGTTCGATGGGGAAGGAGCGGAACCGCGCCGCCACCCTGTCGGCAGCCACCGCGCGCCACAGGACCGAGCCATCCGGCGCCAGGGAGCCATCAGAGATCTCGACATTGAATTCGTAGGGCGCGTCGCCCAGAGTGTGCGTGAGGAAGTCGAGTTTGTTGACCCAGAACAGCGTGCCCAGATCTTCGAAGAAGGTGAGGTACTCGACCTTGAACACGGTCACACTCGGGCCTGTGGAGAAGTCGCCATCGGTGACGGTGGTCGCCAGATTCTGTGGTTTATCGGCACGCTCCGTCTGCAGTGTGGTGATGGCACCGCTGGAGACGAGACCGAGATTCAGGTTGTCCCCCGCCGTCCACACCTCTATTTCGGCCAACCGGGGTTGTTCGCGACGATAGAAACGGATGGCGCCCTGCCGTTCCGGCGCCAGGTCCGCATAGGCCTCAGCCGATGTCACCGTCTGCCGCCCGCTGGTGCTCAGACGGTAGTAGTCCACATCACCCTGCGCGGCGTCGGGCAGGGCCGCATACGCCTCTGGCGTCACTTCGCGCAGGCGACCCAGTTCGCTGCCCGTCAGCAGGACATGGACCACCTCGAGAGGGTCACCGGCGAAATCATCGTTTTTCCTGTCCGTGGTGCGCGGCACAAAGGAGATCCGGCGCTCGTCGCGATTGGGTCGGTCCGTGCGGTAGATCACCCACAGCGCGGAGATGCCGGTGCCCGTGATCGTATTCTGCGAGGGTGCCTGTGGCGGCGGCCGGCGCCAGCCCATGACATCGAACTGCAGGAAGGGCTCCCCACGATCCTGTGTGACAAAGTGCAGCACGACGGAATCGACGACGACAACACGCCCCAGGCGCAGTTGAACCCACCAGTTCTGCGTCGCATCATCGAGGTCCGGGCCCCAGGATGTACTCAGGTCGCCATCGATGATCAGCGACGCCGTTTCCGGGTTGGAGCCGGCGATGGCACCACCCGGTGGATCCGTGCCGTACTGTGTCGCGTCGAGGGCGGCGTTGATGTTCCGGCGCAGGAAGCGGGGGGAGACCGTGCCTTCGGGAGAGATCGCCGCCGCACCGACGGCGACCTTCCAGGACTGCCAGTGCTGTCTGGTAAACACGCGGATCTGATTGTCGACGACGCTGTATCCGGTTGCCTGCGCGCACAACTGTGTCGCCCCTGTGATCAGCAGGCCCAGAAGCAGGCAACTTGAAAGCGGCTGAGACACGGTGGGGATCGACTCAGCTGCCGGGCAGCCGTGCGATCGCCTCGATCGAGCCAAAGATCCAGTCATCGACAACGAGGCCCGCCGTAAACAGGCCATGTCGGAAGGTCCTGTCCGCGTGCTGCAGTACACGTTTGTCTGTCATTCTCATCCTCGCAACGCACCGGCTTTGCACTCCCCTCACGATCGTCATTGTCCCGGTCCGGTCCGGGCCTGCTGGCGCAGCGAGCCTTCGAGGCCGATGGCAGCCATGCCCGGCCCACGTCGAGGTCGTTTGACGGGCATCAGTCGAGAACGCTGCCCTGGCCCATGGACACCTCGTCGAGCCGGGTGCGCTCTGCCGGGGTGATCGACCAGCCTACGGCGCCGACGTTGTCTTCCATGTGCGCCACCGTGTCGCCGCCGGTGATGGCAGCCGTCACCTCGGGGTGAGACAGGACCCAGTTGATGGCCGTCTGCGCCGGGGTGCGGTCATGGGCGGCGGCGATCTCGCGCAACGCTGCCAGCGTGGCACCGGCTGCGGCATTCATCACGTCTCCCAGCTTGCCGAGACGTCGCGTAGCATAGAGCGACCCGGCCGGTGCCGCCTGCCCCGGCGCGTAGGTCCCGGACAGCAGACCCACGCCCAGGGGACTGTAGGTCATGACGCCAAAGCCCTGGTCTCGCTGGGCGGGCCACATCTCCTGTTCCAACGTGCGATTGAGAAGGTTGTACGGATTCTGGATACAGATCAGCGGCTCCACACCGAGCTGGTCCTGGGTCCACAGGGCCTTGAGCACCTGCCAGGCCTGGAAGTTCGACACACCAACGTAGCGTGTCTTGCCGGCACGGATCACGTCGTCGAGGGCGCGCAGCGTCTCATCCAGCGGCGTCCTGTCATCCCAGACATGCAGGATGTAGACGTCGAGATGATCGGTCTCCAGGCGCCTCAGGGTGCGATCGATCTCCCGCAGGATGTGGTAACGCGAGGAACCGCCGCCATTGGGGCCGTTGCCGATCGAGCTGCTCACCTTGGAGGTGATCACCAGATCATCCCGGTGGCGCTTGAGCACACGTGCCAGCACCTGTTCACCGGTACCGGCATTCTCCCGCTGATCGTTGAAGCCGTAGACGTTGGCGCAATCGATGAAGTTGATACCGAGTTCGATGCCGCGTTCAATGACACGCTCCGCCTCGTCGGCGTTGTCCTGCCCGCGCAGACCAAGTCCATAGGCCAGGCGCGACACCTTCATGCCGGCGCGGCCGAAGTTCACGTATTCCATGTATCCTTCTCCTGTGTCAGTGGCAGTTGTAAGCAACACTACCGGGGCGCGTCTGTCAGGTGCGCGGCACGCAAAGGCACGCGTCGTCTTGTGTCATTGCCGGCGCTTCGGGTAGACTGTACCACACGCCCATGACCATGACCTCAAAAGAGCGGGTCTACGCCGCCATCCAACACCGGGAAGCCGATCGTGTGCCGGTAGGGGAGGCCTACGTCGACTATCCCGTCATCGAAGCGGTCCTTGGCCGCCAGACCTTCTACCGCTCCCACGCCCGCGAAGTGCAGGCCCACTGGGACGGGCGTCGCGACGAGGTGGTGGATGGGCAGAAGCGTGATCTGGTCGAGTTCGTGCGTCGCACCGGGCTCGATATACTGCCCGTGTGGCACGTGCCGCCACGGAATCAATTGGTGCAGGCGCCGCGCCAGCTGACGGCCGACACCTGGGAGGATCGTGCCGGCAACATCCTCAGGCTCGTGCCTGAGACGGAGGAGTTCGTTGTGGTGCAGGCCGGTCAGCGGGCGGTCGAGCCTCTGGTGCAACCGCCGGCCGATGGCAGCCAGTGGGAGCTGTGGGACTACGTCGTGGAGGAGCTTGGTCAGACGCATTTCCTGATTGCCTCCTCCGGTCCCACACTGGGCATCTCCGACTATCGACCGACCGACATCGATGGTCGCTTCGGTCGTTTTGAGGCCTGGATGCAACGGATCAGCGACGACCCCGATGGCATCGCTGAGGCGGAGGTGGCCAGTCTGATCGGCTTTCGTCACAGGGTGCAGGAACTGGCGGCGCGGGGGCTGGATGTTGTGCGGATCTCGCCGGACTACGGTTATGGTCGCACCACGTACTGCTCACCGGCAGCGTTCCGTCGCGCCTTCCTGCCGGGGCTGCGCAGGATGTGTGACGAGGTGCATGCCGGCGGGTTGCTGCTGCACTTCCATTGTGATGCCAACATGCAGGATCTCACCGATGTCATGGTCGAAGCCGGCGTCGACATCTATCAGTCGATCGAACCCCACGAGCCGATTGCCCGCTACAAGCAGGACATCGGCGCTCATGTGACACTGTGGGGGGGGGTCTCCTGCGGCGATCTGTGTACGGCTGCCCCTGAGGAGATCCGGCGGCAGGCCCACTACGCGATCGATAACTGTGCCCCCGGCGGCGGCTTCATCCTGGGCAGCAGCCACAACATCATGCTGACAGCCCGTCCCGAGAATTTCCAGGCCATGCTCGACGTCGCCCTGCAGCACGGTCACTACCCACTGGCGTAGGCGGGTTCCGTCGGCCGCCGATCGGCCAGCATATATACCGTCAACCCCACAACGAGCCACACGCCAGCCCACCGGTACATCAAGGCCAGCCCCATGTGCTGATACAGGAAGCCGCCCACCATCGCCCCGGTGGCTCCACCCAGACCGAAATTCACCCCAACGAACTGCGCCTGAGCGGTGGCCCCAAGCCCTGCCGGTGCCAGAGCGTGGGCGTAGGACACACCCGCCACCCACAGCATGGCGAAGGACGGACCGTGCAGCAACTGCACAGCCAGCGCCAGAGAGGGTGTGTCGATCCATGAGTAGGCCAGCACGCGCATCGAGCCGACAAGGACACTGAAGAGCAGCAGTCGGCGCCGGCCCCAACGCCTAAGCAGGCGATCGGAGAAATAGAACACGGCCATTTCGCTCACCGTGCCGATGCTCAGGGCGTAACCCATCAGCGAGCGACTGGCGCCAATGCCTTCGAGGTAGAGGAACAGATAGTAATGCACCACGGAGAGGCCGGCGCCGCTGATGAAGGACAGCAGGAGGAACAGCCGCCAGGGCCGATTGCCCAGCAGCGTCCGCAGGCCGTTGCCAAAGGTGCCGCTGATGCGGGCATGGGCAACGGGCAGGCGCGCCGCCAGCAACAGGCAGCCGCCCATGAGCACGAGGAACAGTCCAAAGGACCAGGGCAAGCCGAAACGCTCCACCAGGTGCCCCGCCAGCGGCCCCGAAGCACCCCAGCCGACGGCCCCCCCAGAGACGGATTCGTCCGTAGCGCTGCCGGCCTTCGCCGAGCAACTCCATCACCGAACTGTCCACGAGGGGCATGATCGGCGCCTGACACAGGGCCAGCAGGGCGACGACGGCGATCAGTGGCATGTAGGCCTGCGTCACCGACAGCGCCGCGACGGCTCCCATGGTAGCGGCGATGGCCAGCACGAGGGCCAGTCGGTGGCGCTGGGTGACATCGGCGGCGGCACCCCAGAGGGCGGCACCCAGCAGGATCAGCCCGGGGGGCAGACCGGTGAGCAGGCCGATCTGACCACCAGACAATCCCAGACCCTGATAGTGCAGTACAAGAAAGGGGAACAGAGCCGCAGACGCCGCGTAGTAGAAGAAGTAGAGGGCACCGGCCTGACGGACCGGCCCGAAGAGGGCGTGTTTCACCCGCTTACCAAGGTGGTTCGCCGTTCAGTTTTTCATACAAGGCGCCATAGTAGTGCACATAGACGCCGCCAAAGCCACGGCGCCGCCGGGCATCTTCTTCGATGAGGGTGCGCGCCTGCCAGAACTGCCAGGTGGGCACCCACTGGAAGCTGATAAAGTGCTCGGCGCCACGCACGGGTCCCACCTCCATCCCGGCATTCACCGTGTGACCGATCTTGTCAGCGTAGTCGGCTTCACCGGCAACCTGTTCGAGAACGCGGACCGGGTCGCGGTGGTAACTCATCAACGTGACGAAATCGGTCACATCCTGTATGTGCTCGGAGAACAACTTGACGTTGTCGTGGTAATCCAGCACAAAGACGCCCTTGTCGAACCAGTAGGGCATATCCACGGACAACGTCACGGCTGCTGAGTTTTCCTGGATGTGTTGCCGCGCAGCATGGAGGAAGTCGAGGTAATCGAGCTGCACCTGACGGCGGGCGTCGCCCCCCGCCCGCCACGGGTCCGTGTTGTACGGCTCGATGTCGTAGTGGATGTCGCTGAAACGCGCCGCTGACGGCTGGTTGCCATTGAACTGGAGGAGGGCATCCAGTTCGCGCAGGCTCTGCTCGTGATTCTGCCGGAAGGCCATTTCTTTCGCGCCACGCAGCACTGCCACCGTGATGCCCCGCTCGCCCGCATCGGCGAGCAACTGTGCCAGGCCGGCATGCTGGCGCAAGGTCAGAGAAGAGGCGGCGTGATCCTCGAAATAGACGGCAAGGGCCAGGTGGTTGAACTGGTACTGCACACAGAAATCCAGCAGCTTCTGCCGTTGTGTTGACGTGGCATACGCCTTGTCACTCCACAACCACAACCCCTGGGTGATGCCGGTCTCAGCGACCCGAAGCGGCAGTTGGCCGAGATCGACGGGCTCGATGGTCTGGGCCTCCGGGCCCTGCAGCCCCAGCGCCAGCAGCAGAAGGAGGATCGAGCATAGGACTTGCATTTGCACACGCGGTTTCCCACGAAGGGGGATGAGAAAGCTGCAGCAGACGAGATCCTGAATGTCGCCCACCGCGGGCTTGTGAACTATCTGGCGAACTTGTGACTTCGCTGGTTGCGGCCTGACTATTTCGCCGCGAACAACTCCTGGAAGAGCCGCGTCGTCCGTTGCCGTTCCTGGGCATCACGAACTTCGATGAACAACGGGGCACGGTTGAGCATCCGTCGCGACCAGGCGTGCAGGAAGCCGGCGTAACTGATCGTGCGGTCGTAGACGGACAGGATGTCCCGATGGTTGGTGAGTTTGCCCGTGTCCTCGTGGGGCCGCACCTGATGGATGTGATACCCCGTGATGCGCGAGCCGATGCGGGCGTACCAGTCGCCCAGAGGCTGCGTGTTGCCAAGGATGCCGTTGTTGCGTCCATGGCCAATGTCGAAATGAGCCCCAACCTGACCCGCACCGGCGCCGAGCCTGTGGGTGACGGCCTCGATCCATTCGAGGTACTCACCGATCTCGGTGGCAAAGGCCCGGCTCGCGCGATCCGCGGGTGTGCCCGGCTGGTTGTGGATGTTCTCGATGGAGACGGTGACGCCCGCCGTAAGGGCCTCACGAAACAGGTCTTCGTAGCAGACGAGGAATGCCTCCCATGCGGCGGCGTGCGTGTCGTCCGCCTCATACATGCCGTCGGCCCCGATCTTGGGCACATGCACGGTGAAGGCGTTGACCCCACAGGCACGGCCATGGTCGATCTGGCGACGCACGGCGTCCTGTCCTTCAATGGTGCCGGTATCTTCGGCCCAGGGCAGGTTTGGCAGGTGCCAGGACAGATATACCGGACGTTCGTCCCGGAGGGCGCGCAACTCATGGATGATGGCCGCCACCTCATAGGCGGGATCCAGGGGCCGCAGCTCGAGCACGTGCAGCGCATGGCGCCGGGTCTCACGGACCGTTTCCAGCGGATCGCCGTGGATGGACCAGCCCACCGGACAATGATCGGTCAGCGCCGGCAGCAGGGCGTTCTCATGGGGCCAGCCGATGGCCTGCACGGACCAGTCACCGGCAGCAGATCGCTCCAGCAGCGTGATCCCGGGTGGCCCGCCGAAGGCCTTGTCCGGGTCCAGGCCCTGCGTAATGATCTCCCGGCAGCCAGCCACGGCTCGACCCCGCGCGAAATGCCGGTGACCGGCCAGATACAGTTCGACAGGATGAGCGGCGAGCCATGCCTCGACCCAGGCCCGTGAGTCCGCGTCCAGTACGTCCACCGGGTAGTGGGTGAGCAGGACATTGGGCCCTCCGGCGCCGGTTTCCATGTCGAGCCAGCGGCGATCCTCCGCGCCGAGCCGCCCGGTGGAAGTGTCCGGCAGCAGAAAGTGCACACCCTCCACGACGAGAGATCTGCGACTCGCCGCCGCCGCAAGAACCGGCGCGGCGCCGACAGTGCGCAGTTCGGCATTGCCCGGTGTGAACACCCACGGCATGTTCAGGGCCGAGGCGGCAGTGAGAAAGCTCGTGGCCGACGCCTCGGTCCCGCAGGTTGTCATGTCCCCGGTAAAAGCCACAAGGTCGACGGCAAGGCGATTGCTCTCAGCAATGGCCCATTGCAGGGCATCCGCAGCAGGGGTATCGTTTCGGTCCGAGAGGTGCAGGTCGGTGATCTGGATGAAGCGCACGCAGGGGTCTTCCGGCATCGGGTCGAAGCAGAGCCACACAGCTGGGCTGGTGCATTATGTTAATGCACCCGGATGGTTTTCACCCGGTAATGGCAGGGCGCATACATGTGGCTCTGGCGTTCAGGCTCCTTTTTTGCGAATTTTGCCAACTTATGATTGATCCGCAGGCAGGAATCCAGAATATCGTCGACGGGCAGGGCGCCGCCATTGCAATCGCCGGCATGAGTATTGTCTTCGCCGCCCTGACTCTGATCAGTGTCGTGATCGCGCTGCTGCCGCGTATTCTGAGCCGTATCGAGGGACTGTTCCCGGAACCCGTCGTGGCGACACCACGCAGCCGGGCGGCGCCCATCGAAGATCTGACCACAGTCGCCGCCGCCGCCGCTGCCTACCATGCAGCGCGCAGCGGCGTGGCACCAGGCTGAGCCAAATGGACCTGTTCGTCGAATTTATCGGGACCACCGGCTTCGCGACGATGGCATGGGGCAACATCCTCATGATCCTCATCGGCCTGGTGTTCATCACGCTTGCCATCACCAAGCATTACGAGCCGCTGCTGCTGCTGCCCATCGGTTTCGGTGCAATCGTCGGCAACATCCCGACGATCCCGGGCATGGCCCTGAGCGTCTATGATGAGGGCAGCGTGCTCCACTACCTCTACTTCGGTGTCCGTCAGGGAATCTATCCGCCGCTGATCTTTCTCGGCATCGGCGCCATGACCGATTTCTCCGCCATGTTGTCGAGCCCCCGCCTCGTACTGCTGGGTGCGGCGGCGCAAATCGGCATCTTCCTGACGCTCATTGGTGCCCTCTACCTTGGCTTTACGCCGGAAGAGGCCGGTGCCATCGGCATCATCGGTGGCGCCGATGGACCTACAGCGATCTTCCTGTCGGCCAAGCTGGCGCCACACCTGATCGGTGCCATCGCTGTGGCGGCCTATTCGTACATGGCGTTGGTCCCCGTCATTCAGCCGCCGATCATGAAGCTGCTGACAACGAGGAAGGAGCGGCTGATCCGTATGCCGCCGCCCCGTCAGGTATCATTGCGCGAGCGTATCGTCTTCCCGATTGCCGCCTTTCTGATCGCAGCCCTCATCGCGCCGGGCTCTCTGGCCCTGGTGGGTATGCTCATGTTCGGCAATCTGTTGAAGGAGAGTGGCGTCACCGATCGCCTGGCGGAGACGGCACGCCACGCTTTTATCGACATCGTCACCATTCTCCTTGGTTTCTCGGTCGGTGCCAGCACCCAGGCCCAGACCTTCCTGACGCCGGAGTCGCTGTCAATCTTTGGGCTCGGCGCCCTGTCTTTCGCCATCGCGACGGCGGGTGGTGTGCTCTTTGCCAAGTTTCTCAATCTGTTCACGAAGAACAAGGTCAATCCGCTGCTCGGTGCCGCCGGAGTCTCTGCGGTACCTGACTCAGCGCGGGTCGTGCAGGTCGTCGGCCATGCCGAGGATCCACACAATCATCTGCTGATGCATGCCATGGCTCCCAATGTTGCCGGAGTCATCGGTTCGGCGATCTGCGCCGGCATGCTGTGGTCGGTAATGGTCAAGTAGACGAGAGAGCTATGACAAAGAAAGTAAACTTCATGTGCACCGCGTTCCGCGACGGCTTTCAGTCCGTCTATGGCGCGCGCGTGTTGACACCCGATTTCCTGCCAGCCCTCGAAGCCGCCCGCCACGCCGGGATCGACCATTTTGAGGCGGGAGGCGGGGCTCGTTTCCAGTCGTTGTATTTCTACTGCCAGGAAGATGCCTTTGCCATGATGGACAGCTTCCGGGCCACCGCCGGGCCGGCAGCAAACCTGCAGACGCTGTCCCGCGGCATCAGTGTCGTCGGCCTCGATTCGCAGTCGAGTGACATCATTCGGCTGCATGCGCAACTGTTCGCCAAACATGGGATCACCACGATCCGCAACTTCGACGCGCTCAATGATGTGCAGAACCTCGTGCACAGCGGTCGTTGCATCGTCGAAGCCGGTCTCAAGCATCAGGTCTGTGTCACCATGATGGCCCTGCCCCCGGGCTGCGCCGGGGCCCACGACGCCGCCTTCTACACGCAGACTCTGCGGGCCATCCTCGATGCCGACATTCCCTTTGACTCGGTCTGCTTCAAGGATGCTTCGGGCACAGCCGTGCCGGCGACCGTCTTTGAGACCATTGTCCAGGCGCGCCGGTTGTTACCGGGGGACACGCAGATCCATTTTCACACGCACGAGACGGCAGGTATTTCGGTGACCGCGTACAATGCGGCCCTCGATGCCGGCGTCGACGCCATCGACCTGTCCCTGGCGCCGGTGTCGGGCGGCACGTGTCAGCCTGACGTGCTGGTCATGTGGCACGCCCTGCGTGGCACCGAGTACGATCTGGGCATCGATGTCGACAAGGTGCGCGAAGCCGAAGAGATCTTCAAGGAATGCATGAAGGATTACTTCATGCCGCCCGAGGCCGTTGCTGTGGAGCCCATGATCCCCTGGAGCCCCATGCCCGGTGGCGCACTGACGGCCAACACCCAGATGCTGCGCGACAACGGCATCATGGATCGTTATCCCGAGATGATCCGCGCCATGCGCGAGGTCGTAACGCGCGGCGGTTTCGGCACGTCCGTCACACCTGTTTCACAGTTCTATTTTCAGCAGGCCTTCAACAATGTCATATTCGGCCCCTGGCAGAAGATCGCCCCGGATTACGGCCGCATGATTCTCGGTTACTTCGGCCGCACGCCCGTACCGCCCGACAGTGAACTGGTCAAACTTGCCGCCAAACAACTGGAGATGGAGCCGACGACGCGGCCGCCCCTCGAACTGAATGACGAGGACTCGGAGAAAGGCATCCCGCGCTCCCGTCAGCGGCTTGCCGCCGCAGGCCTTGAAGTCACGGATGAGAACATCTTCATCGTCGCCACGTGCGGCGACAAGGGCATCACCTTCCTCAAAGGCGAGGCCGAACTCGGTGTACGCAAACTCGACAGCGCACCGCGATCTCCGTCGGTGGCGCCGACACCATTGCCGGCGCAGGTAGTGGCACCAAGCGGCCACGTGCAGTACGTCATCACCGTTGATGGCAAGACGCACACTGCTGTGGTAGATGGTGACCAGGTGCAGATCGGGGTTCGAACCTTTGTCGTCGGTGTCGGTCAGGCCGGTGCTGTTGCAGCTCCTGCGGAGCGGCCCATAGCGGTGCCGGCTACGGCTGCCGCCGCCGGTGTGCCAGTCGAGGCGAATATGCCCGGCAAGGTCCTGCGTATCGCGGCAGAACCCGGTACGATCGTCCACGATGGTGACCCGGTGGTGATTCTCGAAGCGATGAAAATGGAAGTCCCGGTCCCGTCACCTGTGACGGGTGAGGTCTCGCAGATCCTGGTTTCCGTTGGCGACCAGGTCGCTACCGGAACACCACTGGCGACCGTGCTTCCCGGCTGATCGGGCGGCCTTACGGGCTGCCCCCGAGCCGCAGGTGGCCGGCCCAGATGTCCACCGTCCTGCCCGCCTCGGTCAACAGCAACTGGCCGCCGTTGCCAAAGCCGGCAAGCACCCCCTGTCGCCGCGTATCGCCGTCGATGACGGTCACGACTTCACCGAGACCGGCACAGCGGTTCTCCCAGTCCGGGCGCAGAGAGGCGAACCCACCAAGGGACCAGCGCTCCAGCCGCGGCGCCAGTGCGGCGAGCAGCTCAGGCAGCAGATCTCGCGCCGACGCCGTCCTGCCAGTTTCCATGTGGACCGACGTCGCCGGCTGATCAATGGCAGCAGCTTCCGCGTGGGACATGCCGACGTTCAACCCCACACCAACCACGACAACCGCCGGGTCTCCCTGGTGCCATGCCTGATGTGACAGTTCCGGCAGAATGCCACAGATCTTGCGATGACCCACGGTGACGTCATTGGGCCACTTCGTCCGGGCGATGATGCCGATTCCGGCGAGCATATCGGTAACGCCAAGGGCCACGGCCATGGACAACGAGCACAGGTTTTCAGCGGCTCCGGCGGCATGCAGGACAAAGGAACAGGCCAGATCCCGGCCGGGTTTCGTCTGCCATTGATGATCGCCGCGGCCGCGGCCGGCGGTCTGCTCATCCGTGGCCAGCACCGTCCCGGCTGCCAGGCAGATCCCCCCTGCCAGCTGTTCCAGAAGGCTCGTATTGGTCGAGGCAACACGCTCGATCCACTGGGGTGGAAGAAATCGCATACCCGAGTATATGACACTGGGGCAGGACTGCCAACATGGCCCTAACTGATTGACAGGACTGCAGTTCCGGAAATGCGGCACAGATTGCCAGAGTACGGGCTGGTACGTATGTTCTGTCCTCTATGACGATCCCCGCTGTTACCCCTCCCGCGTTGTCGACCACCGATACTTTTGGCCGCCCGCTGCAGAGCCTGCGCATCTCGGTAATTGATCGCTGTGACCTGCGTTGTGCCTACTGCATGCCGGAAGAGGACTATGCATGGTTGCCGAAGAATGACATTCTCACGTTCGACGAGATCCTCGCCCTCACCGACGCCTTCATCGACAACGGTGTACGGCGCGTGCGGCTCACGGGCGGCGAGCCGTTGTTGCGGGCCGGTCTGGCCGATCTTGTCGCCGGCCTTGCCACCCGCACCAGCATTGATGATCTGGCGCTGACGACGAATGGCACGCAACTGGCCAGACACGCTGTGGCCCTGCATACGGCCGGCCTGCGACGTGTGACGGTCAGCCTCGATTCGCTGAAACCTTCACGCTTTGAGACGCTGACCCGTCGGGCGGCTCTCAAGGATGTGCTGGCCGGCATCGAAGCCGCTGCTGCCGTGGGGTTCGAGGCGCTGAAGATCAACACCGTGGTCATGCGTGACTTCAACGACGATGAACTGGTCGACATGCTCGAGTTTGGTCGTCGCGTCGGCGCCGAGGTGCGGTTCATCGAATACATGGATGTGGGCGGCGCGACGCTGTGGAACCGTGAACGAGTCGTGCCGCGCCATGAAATAATCGAGCGCCTGGCCACACGGTACGGCACCATCACCGAAGTCGGGAGCCGCAATCGGGCCCCGGCAGAACGCTTCCAACTGCCCGGAGGGGAACGCTTCGGAGTCATCTCTTCGACGACCCAACCGTTCTGCAGCGAATGTGATCGCAGCCGGCTCACGGCGGATGGTTTCTGGTATCTGTGCCTCTACGCGAGGGATGGCATCGACTTGCGCGCGCGTGTTCGCCAGGGCGCCACACGGGACGAACTGTCACAAGCGATCGCCAGGGTCTGGGGCCGACGGGCCGACCGCGGGGCTGAGGAGCGCGTCGGGATCGTCGAACGAGGCGCCCTGTACCAGATCGAGGAACTGCGCCAGGATCCGCGCCGCGAGATGCATACCCGAGGCGGCTGATGGACTACTTTCGCAGCAAACGCTTTCTCGATACGCTGCCCGACTGGGAGCGGGGTCGCCCGGCAGAAGGGCCGCTGGAGCATTATCTGCCCCGGGTGCGGGCCATGCTGCATCGCTGCGCGGATCCGCAGACGCGGTTCCCGTCGGTCATCGTCGCCGGAACCAACGGCAAGGGCACAACTGCGAGCCTGCTGGCAGCCCTGCTGCAGGCAGGTGGGCGTCGGGTCGGATTCTACTCATCTCCGCACCTGCACAGCCAGCGTGAGCGCATCCAGATCGACGGCAGTCTGCTCGACAAGGATCGGTGGGCCGACAGTCTGACAACTTTCGCGGACGCCACCCACGGTTTCGGCCGCGAAGGGCTCGGGGAGTTCTCACGCTTTGAGGCGCTGACGGTCCTGGCGGCACAGATGTTTGCCGATGCTGCCGTCGATGTCGCCGTCTTCGAGGTGGGTCTTGGTGGCCGCTATGACGCGACGAACGCCTGGGCTCACGACATGGCCATCCTCACGCAGGTGTCCCTGGACCACTGTGCGGTCCTGGGTGACGACCCCATCACGATTGCCAGTGACAAGCTGTGCGTCGCCCGCGGCGGCCGCCCGCTGTTGACCACCTCTGCCCAGCAACCCGAAGTCCTTGCGCATATCCGACACCACGCGCAGCACCAGGGGATCGAACTCGGTGTCTGTGGCCCCGGCGGAATCGAGCGACCTGGCGCACCCATCGCACCCTACATCGTATCTCCTGAGCCCGGTCCCACACGGCCCGGCACGTGGGTCGACAACGCCCGCATGGCGGTGGCGGCAGCGATGTACCTGCAGGCGGACCTGGCGGTTCCTGCTGTAGCTGGGGTGCTTGCCGGCCACCGCTGGCCCGGACGCTTCGAACGGGCCCGCGAGCAGCCGCCCATCATTCTCGACGGGGCCCACAATCCGGCCGCCGCCGCGGCCCTGGGTGATGACCTGCGTCCCTTGGGTGAACGCTGGACGTTTGTTGTCGGCGTCAATCAGGATCATGATGCCGCAGGCGTGCTGCGCCACCTGGCGTCGCTGGCGGAGCGCTTCATCCTGACCTCGTCGGAGCATCCCAAGGCGATGTCTGCAGAGGACCTGGCGCAGTGTGCGCCGACAGACGTGCCGGTGAACGTTGAACCCGGTTGGCGGACGGCCCTGCAGCGTGGCCTGCAGGAAGCCGGTGAGGGTGGCACCATCTGTGTCACCGGTTCGTTGCATCTGGTGGCCCGGGCCCGCGAGTTCTTCGCCCTGCCCCACGAGCTGGAGGGCATCAGCGAGGACGTGTCGTACGAAAGTCTGGAATGTCTGCAGCAGGCCTGCGTGCGGCTCGGGTGGAAGACAGAGGACGTGTCACGAGATGGCAATGTCGTACGCGTCACGGGGGGACGGCGCCCGCTGTTGTTCTACCGCAACAAACATCCCTTCAATGACTACGTGGCGGCGCGTATGGCGGAAGACAAAGGTTATCAGTACGAAATGCTGGTCACCGCCGGCCTGCCCATGCCGTTTACGATGCAGGTGTTCAATCCCTATGCCGAAGAGCGCTTCAATCGCTACAAGACGCATCTGTCCGTAGAGGATATCGCGGCGGATGTGGATGCGACCATGAGTTATCCGGTGATGGTGAAGAAGCCCCGGGGCTCGGTGTCGACGGGCGTGTTCATGGAGATGAATCGTGCCGCCGTGGCGACTCGACTGCAGCAGCTGTTCGAGAACGCCGGCTTCCTCGACAACCTGGTGCTCGTGCAGTCCTTCGCCGATGGTCCGGAGTACCGGGCCGTGGCGACGCAGGGTGATCTGTTGCTGGCATACCAGAAAGTCAGTGACGGCCTCTCGGCACACGATCGAAATCCGCTGCATCACCCTACGGGCCGGGCCGAACGTGTGCAGGATGAGTTGATCCTGCAGGAGCTGGCACGGCTGACAGGCAAGATCGCCGCCGTCATCGACCTCGGGTTCTACGCTGTCGATCTGATCCGTGACCGGGAGCGTGGCTGGCAGATTCTGGAGCTGAATCCCAATCCATTCTGCTTCTTCTACAATCGGACCCATGGTCAAGAGGATTTCACCAGCCTCTACGTGAACCTGTTACAGAAGTATGCCACATGAAGCCTGAGGATGAGTCGATGGCTGGGCCCATGGATTTGCGTACGCGATTGATACACAGTGGCCTGGCGCGCACCGATGGGGCCATCGTACAGCCGGTATTCCAGACGGCTACCTACGAGTCCCGGCCTGGAAGCGCCTACGATGACATTCGCTACCTGCGCCTGAACAATTCCCCCAACCACGCCGATCTGGCGGCGCGGCTGACGGCGATCACCGGCGGCGCGGCGGCGGTTGTTGCTGCCTCCGGTATGGCGGCGATCAGCACAACCTTGATGGCCCTGCTGAAGTCGGGTGATCATATCCTGGCTCAGGACTGCCTCTACGGCGGCACCCTCAGCTTCCTGGCGGAAGATGCGCCGGCCATGGGCATTGCCGTCGATACGGTCGATGGTGATGCACGTGATGTATGGGCGGCGAAAGTGCGTGACAACACGCGGGTATTTCTCGTGGAGAGCCTGTCGAATCCGACGCTGCGGGTC
>JAQCJA010000555.1 GCA_027593305.1 bacterium | reverse complement strand
CCTCGTAGTAGCTGACAGGCAGCTGTAATGAGGTGGGGTCGACAACATGTTTGGGCTCATGCAGGAAGGGCGGGTGTGGCAGATTGGTGGAGAACGTGAAGAACAGGGGGCTCTCGCCGTCGGGCTCATAGCTCTGCAGCCAATCTTCGGCGTCATCGGCCGCCACATAGTCGCGCCGCAGTGTCTGGGGCACGTGTTCGATGCCGCGCGCCTCCGCCTCGTCATCGGCGACGCGTCGCGTGTCGTGATCGATCCCCTCGTCATAGCCGAGACTGTCCAGCGGCAGCCCGAAGTGACACTTGCCGAATTACACCGTACGGTAGCCGGCGTCACGGAAAACCTGGCCAATCGTGCGATGGCGCTGCGGGTTCAGTCGATTCTGATGATCGTAGAATCCGTAGTTGACGACGACTCCAGCCTCGTGTGGTGGCAGGCCGGTGATGAACGAAGCGCGCGATGGCACACACTGCCCGTGGGCGGTGATCATCTGTGTAAGGCGCACACCCTCCGTCGCCAGTGCATCAAGGAATGGCGTATGGGCCACCGCATCACCGGCGCAGCCCATACGGCGTGCCTGCATCTGGTCACACATCAGCAACAGAACGTTGGGGCGCGACGTCATCTTGCGACTATCTCGCCTGCGTCGCTTCGATCTCGGTCTGCAGGACCGCCGCGATCTCGCGGTGGAACGCTGTCAGATCGAGGGGCCGTTTCTCACTCCTGCCACGAAGAACCCGCACGCTGCAGAGAGGGATACGGCTCAGCCTGCGAGGATCTGCCACATTTTTTCCAGGTAGAACCGGTAGTTGGCCAGCGGCGTGCCATTGGGAATGCGGTGATCGAGAGCCAGCACACAACCGCCGGTCTCCAGCATGGGCGGGACCTTGTACTCCAACTCGGTGATGATGTCCTCTTCTGTACGCCGCAGCACGTGTTTGTCGAGGCCGCCGTAGAAGGCCAGGCGTGTTCCGTACGTCCTGCGGATGTCGACGATGTCCATCCCGGCTGCCGGCTCCATGGGGTGCATGCAATTGACACCGGCATCCAGAAACATGGGGATCACCGGCTGCATGTCACCGTCACTGTCCTGATCAAACAGGCGGGCACCACAGGTCTGCGCCACCTCCCACACACGCTGGTAGTACGGGGCAATGAACTCCGTCACCTGCGACGGCCCTGCGAGGGGGCCGGACTTGCCTGCCATGTCCTCGTGCACAAACAGCAGATCGATGGCAACGCCGGCAGCGGCGACCTGTTCCAGGACCCGCACTGCCGTATCCCCCATGGTCTGCAGCATATCGTGCAGCAATTCGGGCTGCGAGTAGTACGAGACGCAGATCTCCTCCTCACCCATCAGTTGTCGCGGTTCATCAAAGCCACCAGGCATACCGACGCAGACGACGCGTCCTGCCTCCGCGTGCGCCCGCGCCGCGGACTCCCAGCCTGCGGGCAATCGGGCCTCGTCGTACTCGTACCACGACTTGATCGCGAGCCAGTCCTCCATGGTAGCCACGGGATGACTCTGTGGCAGGGCCAGCGTCGCCAGCCCCTTGGGCATCTTCATCGTGCGCCCAAGTTCATCGCGGGTGATCAGATACTCGTCATTCTCTTCCAGCGTGACCGGCGTGTGACCACCCAGACGCCCCGTGATCAGTGGCAGATGGGCTCGCTGTTCACAGCGATAGCGAAAGGCGCTGAAATCCAGTTCTTCCGGTGTCGCTCCCTGATCCTCCCATTCCTCCTTCAGCCCGACAATGGGTCCGAAGATCTCCGTGAACAGGGGCCGGTCGTTGCTGCGAAACGTCATGTGATCGAGAAACTCCTCGCGGCCTACGCTCGGCCGTCGTTCGATCGCCAGATCTGCGTGGGTCCCCCACTTCAACCTGCGTTTTGTGCCCGTCGTCATGGTGCCAGTTTCCCCATCGTGCGCAGCCAGTGCAGAACGAACTCGGCAAAAAGTATATTCGACCAGGCGAACCACTCGCGGGTGAATGTCGTCGGATCGTCCGGATCAAAACCTTCGTGCATGTAGCCGGTACCGCCATCGGTGCGTTCCAGCATGTCAATGAGACCGTCCATTTCGCCGACGCTCGTCGACGTCAGTCCCTGCATGCTCAGGCTGATGTGCCAGACGTAACCTGCCGGTGTGTGCGGGCTGCCAATGCCACAGGCCTGTGTGCCGGCGTAGTAGTAGGGATTGCGCGCACTGAGGATCAACCTGCGGGTGTTCTGATAGATCTCATCATCGGCGGCGCAGACACCGAGATAGGGCAGAGACAACAGGGACGGCACATTGGCGTCGTCCATGAAGTGGTGGTTGCCGAAACCGTCCACTTCGTAGGCGTACACCGGCCCGCCGATGGCCTCATCCGCGATCACGGCATGCGCCCGGAGACCGGCATCGATTTCGGCCGCCAGTCTTTCGGCGCGGGTCATGATCCCCTCGTCACCCCAGACCGTGCGCGCGATCTCTTCCAGATGCCCCAGGGCGACCACGGCAAAGAGGTTGGACGGCACCAGGTAGCCATAGCGACAGGCGTCGTCACTGGGGCGGAAGCCGGACCAGGTCATGCCTGTGGGTGCCACAGGTGCGCCCAGTCCGTCGTGGGTCAGCGTGTCGCCCGGGGGGCAGTGGCGCCGCTGAAAACGGTACGACGATCGTTCGCCATGATCCTGCTCCGTCCGCCACAGATTGAGGATGACACCCGCGGCGCGGCGGAAATCCTCGTCGAACACTGCGGTGTCGCCCGTGGCTTGCCAGTAGCGATGGGCCAGCCGCAACGGGTAACAGAGCGAATCGATCTCGTACTTCCGCTCCCAGACCCAATCGTTGGTTGCCGTTTCGTCCGCCGCCCAGCAGGCGCCATTGGCCGTGCGATTGAAGGCGTTGGCGTAGGGATCGATGAGGATGTAACCGATCTGCCTGCGGATCACGCCGGCTATGATGCGGCGCACATCCTCATCCTGCGCCGCCAGCGGCACATAGGGTGACACCTGCGCACTCGAGTCGCGCAGCCACATGGCGGGAATGTCGCCGGTGAACACGTACGTGGAACCATCGTCGTGCAGCTCCGTTGTGGTATCCAGCGTGTTCGGCAGACAGTTGCAGAACTGACCCGCCAGGCGCGGTCGATCCGCCAGGGCCGCGTCGACGCGGGCCAGCAGATCAACGACGGCAGCGGGGCGTTTCGGCGCCGGCTGGAGCGCTGGTGCCCGACAAAGGCGCGTCCGATCAACTTCTCCCATATCAGATCTGCAGACGCTCGAGTTCGGCGGCAGACAGCTCATCGTCACCGGCGGCGGCGTTGGCAGCGGCCTGCGCCACAGACTTGGCGCCGGGGATGGCTACAGGCATGGTTGCATGAGAGATCACGTATTGCAGCGACGTCGCCACCATATCGGCTGGTTCGATCAACGTGCGCAG
>JAQCJA010000554.1 GCA_027593305.1 bacterium | reverse complement strand
TATCATCGGCCGCGATGAGTTGGCCCCCCTCGTGCCCGTCTTCGTCGACTGGATCGTACTGACACCCTTTGGCTGGCAGGAGGACATTCACCGGCCGACTCTGCGGGCTCCCACGGGTGAAGCCGGCCTGTGGGGAGAGAGTGATCGTGGTGTCGCGATCACCGCCGCCCTGGCGCGGGAGCGAGGCATCGCAACCCTGCTGAAGCCGCACCTGTGGACGGGGCGGGGCACCTGGCGTGGCGAACTGGCCATGACAACCGAAGCCGACTGGGCCGAATGGTTCGCCCAATATGAGACGTTCATTGTGCACTTCGCCCGGCTCGCCGAGGACAACGGCATCGAGGGCCTCTGTATCGGCGCAGAACTGTCAGCCACCCTCGGGCGCGAAGCCGAGTGGCGGCGGGTGATCGAGCGCGTGCGTCAGGTGTACGGCGGATGGCTGGTGTATGCCGCCAACTGGACGAACTTCGAGGACGTACTCTTCTGGGATGCTGTCGACTACATCGGCGTACAGGCCTACTTCCCGCTGGCGAAAGAGCCTACGGCAGATATTGACTTACTCGTTGCCGGCTGGCAGCCCTGGCTCGATCGTATCGCTGCAGTGGCGAAGAAAAACAACCGTCGCGTCCTGTTTACTGAGATTGGCTATCGCACCAACACCAATGCAGCCGTCGAGCCCTGGTTGTGGGAAAGGCAGACGGAAGGGGGCGGTGACGCCGACGGTCAGCGCACCCAGGATGCCCTTTACCAGGCATTCTTCCGTGCCGCCTGGAGCCAGCCCTGGGTGGCAGGTGCCTACTTCTGGAAGTGGTTCCCCGACCATGACCGAGCCGGTGGTGATGGCGATGTGGGATTCACGCCGCAGCGCAAGCCCGCACAGGCGACCATGACCGACTGGTACCGGCGCGCTCTGGTTCTCGAAGCGCGAGGCCAGGAAACGCCGGCGGCGCTCACGCGAGGGGAAGGAGTTCTGGACGGGCGGGTCCGGGATGATGAATCAGGTTAGTTCAAGCATGGCCTTGACGACGCCTGTTTCCGGCTCCAGCCACGATGGGAAGGTTTCGACCACGTCATCAAAGGCGGCACGATGTGTGATCCACGGCGTCGTGTCGATGTGTCCGGCTTCCAGCAGCGAAACAATGCGGGTGAATTCGGCGGCGGTGCTGTTCCGACTCGACATCAGCGTCAGTTCGCGCCGGTGAAAGTCGGGATTGGCGAAGGAGAGTCGCTGCAGCTGAAAACCAACAAAGACGAGCCGTCCACTCGGCGCCGGCAGGTCGAAAGCGGCTTCCATGGCAGCCTGACTGCCGGTGGCATCAAAGACACAGGTTGGTGCATCTCCCATGCTCCGCCACAGTTCCTGTACATCATCGGTCGGCGTGTGACAGCCGGCAACGGCAAAGCGTTCACGGGCGAAAGCACGCCGCATGTCATTCGGCTCCAGCACATGCGCACGGGCTCCGGCAAGGGCGGCGAACTGTAGCGTCGCCAGGCCGATCGGCCCGGCGCCGACAACCAGGACCGTCTCGCCTGCCTGCAATCCAGCCCGTTGCACCGCATGGGCGCCGATACCCAGAGTCTCCACCAGAGCCAGTTGTTCCAGCGTCAGTGTGTCGGATCTGTGCAGCTTGCCGGCCGGTACGCTGATCAACTCACGCATACCACCGTCGACATGTACACCCAGAACCCGGAGACTCTCGCAGCAGTTGGGGCGACCGCGGCGGCAGGGCAGGCAGTTGCCGCAGTTGAGGTAGGGCTCGACGGCGACATGATCCCCCACCTGCACCTGATCGACGCCGTCACCCACGGCGACAACTTCGGCGCCGAGTTCGTGGCCGAGAATACGTGGGTAGGTGAAGAAGGGCTGACGGCCACGGAACGCGTGCAGATCAGTGCCGCAGATCCCGACGCGGTGGATGCGGATGATGGCGTCGCCGGCGCCGGGCGCGCCGGGATCGTCGGTGTCGGTGCGATCAAAGCGACCCGGTTCGGTCAATACGAGAGTTTTCACGGCAACCTCAGTTTCTGTCTTGTGATAGCAGCGGACGGGGAGTTACAAATAGGGTTGCAGGATCTCGCCGAGGAGCGGCGGCGGCGCGCCGAACATCTCCACGTGCTCGTGGTACGTGGGCAGCAGGCGTGTTGCCACTTTGGTCTCGTGGTGCAGGGCGACGTCGGCCAGGCGATGATGGAGGTACGGATTGGCAAAACGTTCGAGGGTCGTTTCGACGAAACTCTCGGCATCGATGACGCGATCATTGATCACAGGCAGGATTTCCTCGAGCAACAGCTGCCGAATCCGTGGTCCGATGTCGGCATGGGCCACGGCGGCGCTCACCGTGTCGATGTCCATGGACCGCGTCATACACACCAACGCCGTGTGCGCACCATTGAGGATGCGAACCTTGCGCAGTGCGTAGTCGGAGACATCACCGGTGATGGTGATGGCGGCGTGCGGAAATATATCGATGCCCGGCAGATCTTCGATCACCCAGGAAGCGTAGGGCTCAGCGACGGTGAGCAGCTGGTCCTGCTGTCGCAGCGGGTGCCCGTCGGGGCGACCGGAAACAATACGATCCACCAGCGTGCTTGGAATCGGGCAGGTCTCCACGGCATCGAGCAGGTCCGCCGGCAGTTTCCAGATACCCGCCTGGGTGCGCAGCAGTTCGAGCAGCAGCGGACCATTGTCTTCCAGCAGTTCGCAGGGCAGGATGGTCACCGGTGGCAGGCCCGCCTGCAGGCGGCAGGCCAGAACAGCCAGGAGTTTGGCCGGGAAGGAATGTGGCGCACGGCCATGGTTCGGGTCCAGTGCTGCAAGGCATGTGCTTTGCGTGTCTGCAGGATCGAGTGTCAACCCCGCTTCGGTGGTATTCGACACGATCCAGCTCAGTTCGGCAGAGCAGGCGACGGCGAGAACGTCGGGCCAGGCATCGGCAGCCGGGAGGCTGCGTTGCAGTGCGCGGGAAACGGTGATCGTCTCATCGACAGGCAGATCGTCCTGCAGCCCGCGAAGCACCACGTGATAGCAGCCTTTCTGCTGGTTGATCCACTGCGAACGCTGACGGCTGGTGGAGGTGACGACCACGACACGGCCGAAGGCATCGTTGTCGGCGTTGGCCTCATGCAGCATGAGATCAACAAAGGCGCGCAGAAAATTCCCGCCGCCGAACTGCAGCAGCGTTTCCTTCACCCGACAATCTCCAGGCGGACCCAGCGGGTATGCGTGACACCCCCGGTGGTACACCAGAACCAGGTCAGCAGCGTGCCGTCATCAAGGCGGCGGCCACCCGGTTTGCCGAAGGCGATAAGCACGTGCTCTGCCAGGAAATTTCCATGCTGTGGCTTGCCGAAGGTGGCTTCGGCGCCGGCATCGAATACCGTCGCCTGATGCTCGACGTCAAAGTTCGACAGGTCTTCGGATACGGCGACGCGTA
>JAQCJA010000553.1 GCA_027593305.1 bacterium | reverse complement strand
TCCAGTCGTGGTGGCCCATGCCACCGAGGCCGACACATAACAGACGTATCACGTTGCTACGACTCCTGTTCAGGTGAGACAGAAAGAAAGAGGCACACATGAAACTGATCCTGTTCTCCAAGATGCGGAAAGATCGCAGCATCGACGAACTGTCTGCAGAAGGAGCATCTGCCCGCCGTACCCTCTGAAGGACTTTCTGCTGCAGCGAGAGCCACTCAATGGCCATGGTCGCAAGACGTGACGGGTCGTGGAAGCTGCCTTCTTCGTCGCCCTGCGTGGGCGCGTCTTCGGTATCTGATCAGGGCCTGGGGCGACCGTGGCCCCAGGCAGGGCCGTGCAGTATGTTTGGTGCCTATGCAACTCGCCCTCCATACGGCCGCTTCAGGTCTGCGACACGCAGAAGCCCGCCAGCGAGCAACGGCGCACAACACGGTCAATCTGTCAACACCGGAGACGGTGGTTCTGCGCACCATCACCAATGAGCATGCGGATGGTCGTGGCGTAGAAACTCACACCGAAGGGCAGGTTGAGCAGCGGCCCGGTGCGTCGTCGTCGGCTGTGGAGTCCTCGGTGGCGCAGATCTCGACGCTGCACAGCACGGGCGCCCTAGCCAACGTCGTGCGGACCACGGACGATATGCTTGGCTCATTGCTCGATATCCTCGGCTGAAACAGAGGATCCGAATGCTTCCCGGTCGTCGCGTCACTCTGCTGATCATCCCCGAAGAGGGGGGCGGTACCTACGAACTCAAGGTTCCTCGCATGCTGATCTGGGTATGCCTGATCCTTGCGATCTGCACTGTGGGTCTGCTCGGCATCGGTCTGCGCAGTTGGATGGCGAACGAGCATCTGACGCAGCAGGTCGAGCGTCTGCAGCGTGACAAGGCGATTCTTGCCGAAGATGTCACGCTGATCGAAGAACTTGAAAATGTCCTGGAGGGCCTGGAGAAGAGCAATCTCAGATTGCGCAGCATGGCGGCAAACGCAGTAGGGTTGGACACGCGGGTCCTCCCGGTTCGCACCAGTCGAACTCGCGAGCAGTTCATCTCCATCCAGCGGCGACTGGAACTCGGGGGCCTGCGGACCGTGCCGACCATGTCACCCGTGGTGCTGTCGAGTTGGCGCGCCCTCGACAAGGGCGTGATGCTTGAAGCGCCACAGGGAAGCCTCGTGCAGGTCGCGGCCGCTGGTCTGGTCGAACGCATCGGTTATGATCGAGACCTTGGCTACACGGTCTTTGTCGACCATGGCAACGGCGTGCAGAGTCGTTATGCCGGCCTTGGTACACTCATCGTCGAGGCCAACGACTTTGTCCAGAAGGCGCAACCCCTCGGTCTGCTCGGTTGGCCGCGCAACGGGGCGTCGCCGGGTGTACGGTTCACCATCTCAGAGAACGGGCGGGATCGCACGAGCGACTTTCGGTCTCTGTGGTTATGAGCGACAGCGATGTTCGCACGATTATCGGCCACGGCAGCCTGCTGGAGGGTAGCCTCGAGATCGACCACGGCATCCAGGTTGACGGGATCTTTCGTGGACGGGTGACGACACCGACCTCTCTTCTCGTCAGTGATGGTGGCGAACTGGAGTCGGCTATCATCGAAGTTGGCAGCGCCGAAATCCACGGCACCGTGAGCGGTACCATACGGGCGCGGCAGTGGGTCCATTTCGGCCCGACAGCAAGAATGCGCGGCCGTGTGGAGACGCCCCATCTGATCGTTGAGGAGGGGGCCATGATCGAGGTGCCGAAAGCCACCGTCGCGCCAACCTGAGCCTCCGCAAAGAACGAAAAAAGGGGGTCCGCTGATGTCAGCGGACCCCCTTTTCCTTTGCGTTTTCTGGCTGCGCCGCCAGACCGGGGCCGGCAACGGGCCGACCCGGTGTTTCTTAGTACATGTCGCCGCCCGGAGGGCCAGCCGGAGCCGGCGGCGTCTTGACGGGAATCTCGGCGATGAGTGCTTCCGTCGTCAGCAACAGGCTGGCGATGCTGGCACCGTTCTCCAGAGCGGTACGAGAGACCTTGGCTGGATCCGTGATGCCGGCCTTGATCAGATCTTCATAAACGTCGGTCAGAGCGTTGTAGCCGTAGGCGCCGGTCTTGCTGGAGACGTTCTGCACGACGATGGCACCCTCGACACCGGCATTGGCGGCGATCTGGCGCAACGGTTCTTCGAGGGAGCGGCGGATGATATTGACACCCGTCGCCTGGTCACCTTCGAGCTTGAGACCGTCGAGAGCCTTGATGGCGCGGATAAAGGCGACGCCACCACCAGGAACAACACCCTCTTCCACTGCAGCACGTGCGGCATGCAGGGCATCCTCGACCCGGGCCTTCTTCTCCTTCATTTCCGACTCGGTGAAAGCGCCGACGTGAACGACGGCGACACCACCGGCGAGCTTGGCCAGACGCTCCTGCAACTTCTCACCATCGTAGTCGGAAGTGGTCTCTTCAATCTGCTGGCGAATCTGACCGACGCGACCCTTGATGTCGGCCGGCTTGCCGGCGCCCTCGATGATGGTCGTGTTGTCCTTGTCGAGGGTGATGCGCTTGGCCCGACCCAGATCCTCAAGGGAGGTATTCTCCAGCTTCAGGCCTGTCTCTTCGGAGATCACGCGGCCACCGGTGAGGATGGCGATGTCCTCGAGCATGGCTTTGCGGCGGTCACCGAAACCGGGTGCCTTGACGGCGGCGACACGCAGCGTGCCACGCAGCTTGTTGACAACGAGTGTCGCCAGGGCCTCGCCCTCGATGTCCTCGGCGATGATCAACAGCGGCTTACCGAGCTGCGCGATCTTTTCGAGAACGGGGACGAGCTCGCGCATGTTGGAGATTTTCTTGTCGAAGATCAGGATGTAGGCCTCTTCGAGGATGGCTTCCATGGTCTCCTGGTCCGTGACGAAATACGGCGACAGGTAGCCACGGTCGAACTGCATGCCCTCGACGACTTCGAGGGTGGTATCCATCGACTTGGCCTCTTCGACGGTGATGACCCCATCCTTGCCGACCTTGTCCATGGCGTCAGCAATGAGGTCGCCGATCGCCTGATCGTTGTTGGCCGACGTGCGGGCAACCTGGGCGATCTCCTCGTGGCTCTTGACCTCTTTGGCCATCTTGCGAATACTGCCCACGACGGCGCTCACAGCCGCGTCGATGCCACGCTTGAGGTCCATGGGATTGGCGCCTGCTGTGACGTTTTTGAGGCCTTCACGGAAGATGGCCTGGGCAAATACGGTGGCGGTGGTGGTGCCGTCGCCGGCGACGTCAGACGTCTTGGAGGCGACTTCCCGCACCATCTGTGCGCCCATGTTCTCAAAGGGGTCTCTGAGTTCGATTTCCTTGGCTACGGTGACGCCGTCCTTAGTCACCGTGGGCGAGCCGAACTTTTTGTCGAGGACGACGTTGCGGCCCTTCGGGCCGAGTGTCACCTTGACAGTATTG
>JAQCJA010000020.1 GCA_027593305.1 bacterium | reverse complement strand
CCCAGCGAATCCTCTCCACGGGACCTTGCAAATTAGGACCCTGCAGGTTGGGACCCGCCGCTGGTGCCCCTGGCGGCGGATAGAGGAAGCGCCCATCCCCATTGCCCCAGGGCCGGCGCGCCCCCGGCGGCGCGTTGTACGTCGACTCCCAGCTCATGGGATCGGCGTATGGATCCTGCAGGGACCCGGGATATGCGGCGCCACTGGTCCAGTAGTTCGTCGCCCACACGAGAATGCCATCGATATCCCGTTGCCACGTCTGCCACAGCCAGACTCTGAGGTCCGTGGCAGCGTGGTCGATGAACAGACCCGCCCAGGGCGCCTTGGGCACCGTGCACACATACCACCAGAAGCGCTCCCCTGCTTCCCGGCGCAGCGCAGCGCGGGCGACGTCGAATCCCGGTGTCACCGGACACCACAAGTTGGGGCCACCGACAAGTTCGTCTTCGACCTGTTCCGTCAGCATGCGGGTGATGCCGGGTGCGGCATTCTGCAGACGGGAGAAGCCATCCATGACGAAGGCGTAGTCTCGTGGGGCGGGTTCGTCGAACCAGTAGACGAAGGCCTCATCGAGCCAGCCCCGTTCTGCCAGATGGCGTTGCACCGCCCTGCCGTAGCCACGGAACAGGGCCCCGTACTGCGGCGTGTCCGCCGACCAGCCCTGCAGTTCAGGTGAGCGGCGATCGATGTAGCTGCCACCACCCATGCCCGGGATTGTCAGGCGGAAGCTGTTGAAGTGGTAGTCGTCGATGGCGCGGCGCATGGACAGGTCCCAGGCGGCCCAGTCGATGGCGGGCTCGATGATGGCATCCATCGCCGGCGCCGGTCCGGACAGCAGCGGCCAGTCCACGAGCGGCCGATCCAATGGCGCCGGATCGTAGGGCGATATGTGGTGACGGGCGAAACTCTCCAGGTATTTCGCCAGTACGGTGCGCCGGTCCGCATCGTTGTCGAGGCCCTGATACTGCCAGACGGCGCTTGGATCAAACCCGAAGGCAGTCTGACAGGTCATCCGATCGGGCAGAGCGAAATCGAAGACCTCGACGTGCAGTGCCACCAGCGCCGACCAACCCTCGGCGCGCAGTTCCATCGTGCCGTGGTACTGCCCCGGTGCGGTGTCCGACAGCGTCTGCAATCGCACCCACAAGGCCAGGTTGCGCTCGGCGGGGACCTCCACCGGCGCGTCCATGACCAGCAGTGGATCGGGCCAGCGGGCTGCTTCGCCCGTCAGGTCCGACGGTTGGCTGACGGCTACCGTCGCCACACGTCGAATGTCGATGGCACCCGCCGGGAGCCGCGCCCCCCTGGGGCCGAGCAGGTCGGTCACTTGCACCACGAGGCCCTGCAGAGCCTGGCGGGGCCGCAACACCAACTGCGCTGCCTCCGCCTCGTTGCGCGCAGCGGCGATGTAGAGTGCCGATCCGGTGGTGGTTGGTACGCCACGCGTCGTCGACACCTTCCAACCCGAGGAGGCCCACCATACATCCACGGCGCCGCTCGTTGACAGCAGGGCACCATAGTCGTCGGCGTGCAGGATCGAGGCGCGCACATCCAGTTCGGCGTGCCACAGGGGCTCCCAGATTTCATCACCAGTGATTCCGTCACGCGTCTCCAGTTGCACATGCAGCACACGGTCACCGAAGCCGGAAACACGGTAGGGCAGGCGCAGCCGGTTCTGCCCGGGACGAAGCTGCACGGGCTGCCAGCGGCCCGTCTGCCCGGACGCGTCGGGACCGGACGCGTCGGGACCGGACGCGTCGGGACCGGACGCATCGGGACCGGTCATCACGGCTCGGGCCCGGGCGAACTGATCCTCGGGAACGTCGACCTCAACCACAATGGAATCGGCCAGACCCGGCTGCAGAGCACCGGTGTCGATGACACGACAGCTCGCCGGATCGCGCTGCTGGATCACCGTCACCATCCTCGTGTAGCCCTGCGCCTCCGGCGCATCGTCGGCGACGTCGGCGCTGTATCGATAGTCGTCCACCTGGAACGAACCCGGATCGGCGTCCTCTCCGCTTGCCGCCGCGCCGACGGCGCGCAATTGCACCTCCACAGCACCCGTCGACAGCAGGTCGGCGGGCACGTCAAAGGTGGCAGCGCCCACTGCATACATCTCCCCCAGGCTTGTCCAGACTTGCTGTGCAGCGGACCGAGCCTCGACGACGAGGCTGCCACCCGTGTGATAGTTGACGTTGACGAAGACGCTCGCCTGCTTCTGGGTCCAACCGCCGATCTCGTGACGGAAGAGCACTTCATCCCCCGCGCCGAAGACCCATCTATGGGTATTGAAGCCGGCATCGTGCCGCAGCAGAGGCCGGCTGAAGTTGGCCATATTTGTCCGCAGGGGTGCCTGGAAGGTGTACCCGCCACCTGTGATGCTCTCGCCCTCGCCGAGGACCAATTGAGCACCGGACCGCGCGTGTACGGGCTGGACGCGGTGCAGTTCGATATCGTCGAAGGCAACAGCTCCCGCCAGATGCCACTGCCCGAAGCGCAACCCATCGGTCGCCAATGGCGCCGCCAACGGGATATCCGGGGAAACGAAGAACGACGTGAAGGAACCCCAGCTGGCGTCGATGGAACCCAGATCGCGATTGGCAAACAAGGTCCCCGACATGACCGTGCCACTGCCGGCGGCGCCTTGGAGACGGCGGGCCCGGAACCGCAGGCGGTACAGAGAATTGGCAGCGAAGCCCACAGGAGCGGAGCGCCAGAACGATGTCTGGTCCCCGTTGCCCTGCGTCACCAGCGCGCGATTCCCGTCGACGATGCTCCACTGGCCCGTGCCGCTGCCGACAGACCAACCGACCGGCGCCAGCTCACCCTCGTCGAAGGTGGGGTTGGGCACGCTTTCTGCATGAGTGGATGCAGCAAGAGCCAGCAGCATCGCAGCCGTGAGACGCGCAGGACTGATTCCCATGATGGGCGGACTCCGTTGACGGGTGGGAAGCTTGCAGAAAAACATAACCACCTTGACATGGAACATCGTTGAGGCGATCTACCAACGACAGGAAAGAGACGGACCATGCCCGAGAAACAGCCCCAACTGCTCATGCGGCGACCACATCTGCGGGATCTGCCCGCGCCACGGCTCCCCGCCGGCTACCAGCTGCGGCACTTCCAGCCGGGAGATGAGGCGGGTTGGAACGCGCTGATGGACGGCGCCTTCGAGCGAAGCCGCGGACAATCTGACTTTGCGCGGGAGATGATCGGCGACGAGCCCTACCGCCCGGAGCGAGTCAGGCTGGTGCTCGCCGACAGCGGCCAGATCGTTGCCACGGCATCCTGCTGGCGCAGCCCGCGGTACCCGGCCCACAGTGCCGTACTGCACTGGGTCGGTGCCGACCCGGCCCATGGCGGGCAGGGACTGGGCACAGCCGTGTCGCTGGCAGCACTGCACCAGGGCGCTGCCGAAGGCTGTACCAGGGCTTTTCTGCTCACCGACGATGTCCGTACGGCGGCGCTGAAGACCTATCTCCGTCTGGCCTTCGAGCCGGTACTGACACACGACAGTCACCGCCGGCGCTGGCAGACGATCCTCGATCGATTTTCCTGGCCGGAGCCCTTCACCGCGCGCCTTGCGGGCCCCCTCGAGTCCTTCGAGCCCTGAGTTGGCGCCCGGACAGACCCGCCGCCGCGTTGGCTGTGCGGCGGTGGAGGTATAGATTCTGTCCTCTGCCATGGACGACACTCTCAACATTTGCGACCCCACGTGAGCGCTGGCGATTTCCTCGTACTCCTGGCGCAGACGCTGCTGCTGGTGGTGACCTGCTGGAAGCTGGCCGAATGGGCTCGACGTCGGGATGGCGCGCGGCGCGATGTCGCTCTGCTGCTGCTCAGCTTCGCCATCGGTGTTGTGCTGCACTGGCTGCAGGCATACGGGGGCGTCGAACTTGGGATCGTGGCTCATGTGATTCCCATGGTCGTTGTGCTGCATCCGCTGCTGATGCTGCGCCTCGCCGACCATTTTCGCACGGTTCCACGCTGGATATCGGCGCTCATCATGTTTGGTGTGCTCGCCAGCTGGGCCATGCTGCTGGCCACGCCGCCTGCCTTCGCCACACACGCCGCCGCTGCGGTGCGCCTCATTTTCTCTTTCTCCCTGCTCTATGCAACGCGGGCTCTGGTTGCGGGCGCCCGGCACGCTCAGGGTGTCGTGCGCCGGCGCATGGGACTGCTGGGAGCCGGTGCGATCGTCATCGTTCTGCTGGCCGTGCTCCATGCCCTGGCCTTCCTCACCGGCGGCCTGCCCCAGATCGACGGGCTGACGCAGGTCGGCCTGCTTGCAGCTACGGCTCTCTACTCGTTGGGTCTGGCGCCACCGGCGTGGTTGTCCCGTTCGTGGCAGCAGGCAGATGTGCAGCAGTTCCTGCTAGGCTCGACGAGCAGCGTCGGCGAATCCACTGACCGTACGCTGGCGCGATTGTGCAGTACGGCCCTGCATGCCACCGGTGGACAGGCGGCGGCCCTGGCCAGTTGGAATGCAGAGAAGCGCCGCCTCGAACTTGAACTGCGCGGTGAACGGGCCCTCGTCGGCGGACCCTTGCCGGCAGACGGCCTCGTCGCCCGCAACTGGACATTCCGGCGGCCCTTTGTTGCCGACAACCGCAAGCAAGTGCGCGAAGCCTGTCTGCGCATGGCACCTGGCCTCGATTGCACGGCGCTGCTCGGCGTGCCGCTGATCACACCATCACGCGTCTGGGGTCTGGTGATCGTCTTTCTGCGCCGTGGGCCGGTACTGCCCGACGAGGACCTGCGCTTGCTGACGCTGATCACCGAACATACAGCCGTGATGCTCGACCAGGCGGCCCTCGTCGAGAGCCTGCGCCGCGAAATCGCCCATCTGCGGGGCGAACCGATCCCTGACGAAACACCCTTCGACGAGTCCTGAACCGCATCACCTGACGGGTGGTCACAGCACCGTCAGAACGAGGCTGTGAGATGCGGTGGCGTTGAGGGGCAGGCTGACAACGAGCCGGGCCTCCTCGAAGGTGGCATGCCCGTCCTTGCGATAGGGGTTATGCGGCAGCACCGGCCAGTTGCAGCAGCTGCCGGCGGGCATTGTCAGACGCCAGCCCCGGTGTTCGATCCAGCCCGTATCCGCAGCCGTGATGTGAATCGCGGCCCCGCCCAGAACCTGATCGGTGCCATCATGAGCCCGCAGTGTGGCGCCGACCCCGGGGAGCAGTGTCAGGTGGCCCTGCACATCGGCGCCTCCTCCGTGGCGCGACAGATCGATGCGCAACGGTGGTGATCGCCGACAGGCAGGCGAACCAGGGCTTGCGCCGCATCGTTCTGGCCAGAGCACCCATGCGGTAGTCGTGCCTGTCACGCGCGCCAATGGGGGGCGTTGCCGGTCCCCCATCGCCATATAGCAGCATGCCCGCCGCGTAGTCGGCGTCAAAGGTGCCACCACCTTCGAGGAACAGCTTGTGCTGCCGCGCCAGCCAACCACGTCCGGCGCGGGTCGTGGCAAGGCCACAGTTGCCCAGCTTCACCCCTGGCATGTAGCCATTGCGACCATCCACCGTTTCCACGGCGCTGCCATCGGGGTAGGTGAACTCGGCGTGATACTGGGCGGCGCGCTCCAGAGCCGGCTGCACGCTGGCATCACCCGTAAGCGCCAGATACACCCCAAGGGCTTCGGCGTAGACAAAGTTGTACGCCACAACGGGCCCGCCGTGCTCCTCCCACCAGCCATGTTCGGACTGGGCACCGGCGACGGCATGCAGATACGCCGCGGCTCGCTCCGACCACGCCGGTTGCCCGAAGACGAGCCCGGCGAAAGCCAGTCCCATGGCGTGATGCGCGGGGATGTTGTGGATGCGCACAAAGCGGTAGGCCTGGGATGCCTGCGCCGTCCGCCGCGCGGCAACGACCTCGGCCGCCGAGATCTGCTCCGTGTCGACGATTCCCAGTTCGTCGTAGATCCCGGCGAACCCCAGTTTCAGTCGCCTCTCCCAGCGCTGGCGGACGGCATCGGGCAGATCTTTGCCGATATGGTAGTAGGCACGCATCCAGCGGCTGTATACCCAGGGCATACGAATGGGACCCCAGACGGAGCCGTCCTTCTTGCGGAATTCCCACATGCCGTTGTTGTCCTGGGCCGAAACCAGAGCCTCGCCGCCGGCAGCGATGGCATCCAGCACGGCGGCGCTGCCACAGTGGCGGCTGCCGGTGAGGGTGTACGCCGCCGCCAGCGCGAGCAGCACGTTCTGGTCTGTCGAAATCCACGGCGCCACACCGAAGCGACCGTCGGCGTTCTGACTCTGCAGAATCTGTGGCACAGCATCATCGAGATGGGTCAGCAATTGTTCTTCGGGCTGCCAGGTCGTCATCGGTTCGGTGCTTTCTGTTGTCCCATCTTGACGCTGATCAGAGCCGATGGGAGTTTGGTCGGAACGTCTCGAAAGGAGAGCCACCTGTGTCCATACTGCTGCGCCTGGCCATCAACGCTGCCGCTCTGTGGGCGGCAGCACAATTCGTCGACGGCGTTAACCTGTCGGGCGACCCGCTGGACGTCGTCATCGTCGCCGCCATCTTCGGCCTCGTCAACACCTTTATCAAACCCGTCGTCCTGCTGCTGTCCCTGCCGGCTCTGCTGCTGACACTCGGCCTGTTCACCTTCGTCGTGAATGCCGGCATGCTGGGGCTCGTCGCCTGGTTGGCGCCCGGCCTGATGGTGGACGGCCCGCTGTCGGCCCTGCTGGGCGGGCTCGTGGTATCCGTCGTGTCCATGGCCCTCAACCTCATGGTCAAAGACTGATCACAACCCGGGGACGGCCACCGTTTCTGCCCTTTCGATGGCCGGTTGCGGGGCGGCCCCTACGGCCAGCGCCTGCAGGTGCTCACGGCCGTCGTCAGCGACCCGTCCCCCATGGGTCACGGCGCGATAGAAGGACTCCTTCGGGAAGCGCTCTCGTGGATCGGGATCATCGGCGTCGTGGATGCCAACCGCCCGGAAACTGCTTCGCCTACACTTTCGACACCCCAGCCAACGATGGGCAATAACGCACACAATCCGGGTGCGCAGCGTTCCCACACGGTCGGCGACGCAGGGGCCGGCACCGGCAGCGCCACGGTGAACGCGGCACCTGTCAATGCGCCGTGCCGTGCCTCCCGGGTCCACCCGGTCAACGTGCGTTCGGTGACGCCGTATCGATGGGGCGGATCGACGACGATGCTCAACCCCTGCCCGGCAGCGTAGTCAACAAGCTCGATCGCCTGGTCCAGGGCCGCCGCCAGCGGATTTGCCACGTAGACGTGGAGCCCCATCTTCAGCGCCAGGCGGACCGCCTGCGCGCGACCGGCAGCAGCGTGCATGATGACCACGGCATCGGCCCGCACCGCACCCAGTGCCTGCGACAGATTGTCGTAGCAGGGAAGCGGGTGCCAGTCATTGTCGTTGATCGCCTGACCGCAGATGCTGACACTTTCATCCACGAGTGCCACCGCTTGAAGCGGGGATCCGTGGTGAAAGTATTGATCAGCAGTGCGGCACGGTGGCGGACTCCGAGAAAGACGCAGCGAACGACCACGAGGCTTTCCAGATTCGGGAAGGATCCATGAGATGGCCAGAACTACGCAGGGCAAGACAGTGAAGGCTCCGGCGAAACGCAAGCTGGGACAGACCGACGTCGCCGTATCCGAGTTCGGTTTTGGCGGCGCCCCCCTGGGGGAGCTGTTCGTGCCGGTCCCGGAAACACAGGCGCAGGAGACACTCGCCGCCGCCTGGGATGGTGGCATCCGCTACTACGACACGGCACCTTTTTATGGTTACGGCAAGTCCGAGCATCGTCTCGGCCACTTCCTCCGGCAGCAACATCGTGACGATTTCATCCTGTCCACAAAGATCGGCCGGGTGCTGACCCCGGCGCACAATGCATCCACCTTCGACCGGGGTGGCTGGGTCGGCGGCCTGCCTTTCGACTTTCACTACGACTACGGCTATGACGGGGTCATGCGCTCCTGGGAAGACAGCATGCAGCGCCTCGGTCTGGCCTCCGTCGATCTGCTGCTGATCCATGATCTCGACGCTTTCTTCTGGGAAACCGAGCAGAAGCTGACGGCATACGAGCAACAGCTGCGGGCCAGCGGCTGGCGCGCCCTGGAAGAGCTGAAGCGGGATGGCCGCATTCGGGCCATCGGTGCCGGCATCAACCGTTCACCGGCGATTCCTCGCCTGCTCGATCTGGTCGACCTCGACTTCTTCATCGTCGCCATGCCCTATACGCTGCTCGATCAGGGCGTGCTGGACAACGAGTTTCCCCGGTGCCAGGATCGGGGTGTGGGCATTGTCATCGGTTCGCCCTTTGCCTCAGGCATCCTCGTCACCGGCCCCGTGGAAGGTGCCCGCTACGCCTATGGGATCGCCGCCGAAGAGATCCTGCACAAGACACGGCAGATGGAGGCTGTCTGCAGCCGCCACGATGTGGCCCTGCCCTGTGCAGCAATCCACTTTGCCCTGGCGCATCCGGCCGTGGCGGCGATCATCCCCGGCGGCTTCCAACCCGAGCACGTGCGCCAGAACCTGGCCTTCTACGGCACGACAGTGCCCGCCGATCTGTGGACCGAACTGAAGGCGGAAGGCTTGCTGCGCGCCGATGCGCCGACGCCGTAATTGGCGACCTTCAGGTGAACAGATGGAAAAGCAGCAGCATGACGAGCCAGACGAATTCGAGAAAGTGCCAGTAGCTGGCGACGCTGCGCACGGTGGGCAGATGCAGCAGACTCAGTCCCCCGGTTGCGGTGCGCACACACAGCACGATCAGCAGCACCATGCCACCCAGAACGTGCAGAGCGTGTATCAGGATGAGACCGAATGCGAGCCCATCAAGGCCGATGATGACTCGCGTCGTCAGTGACAGGTGATGTGCCTGTAACAGTTCGGCCATGCCCACACTCTGGGCCCCGGCAAACAACATGGCGACCGACAGGCTCACCAGCAGCCAGCGGCCGGTCTCCTGTATTCTGGCGCGACGAGCGTAGCGGGCGCTGCGCTCCACAGCGATTCCGGACAACAGCAACAGCAGCGTCGACAGCCAGAGGCTGGCAGGTACCGCGATCGCCGCGACGCCGTCCGTGGGGCGCATCAGGCGGCTGGCGACAAACGCCACCATTCCCGCCGCAAAGAACACCGCCAGCGACAACAGGAACAGACGCAGGCCCATACGCCCCGCCGCCGTGGGGGCCGGCAGAGGCGCCCGGGGACGTGGCGCAGCCGCAGCCGGCGGGTCGATCGCGTCAGAACGTGTCATGCCTCCCATGGTACGTCGCCGTCGCCGACGTTGCCAGATCTGCAGAAGCCCCCCACCTTTTGCGCATGACCGACCTCTCCCCGGCGCCGTTGATGTGGATCGACGCCACACGCCCGGCTGCCATCTGGCACTTGTGGGGCATGACACTCGTAGAGCGACTGCTGCGTGAGGGCGCCCGACAGGGGCTGCGCCAGGCCTGCGTCGTCATCGATGCCGACGCACCCTTTGACAGCACCCGACTGCGCCCCGATCTGACCCGGCTCCACGACATGGACGTGCGCTTTGTCACAGCGGCGAGGGCCGGGCTCAACGGCAGCATCAGCGTCCTGCTGTGTGCTGGCGACGTAGTGCATGATGATCGGGTGCTGGCCCATCTGCTCGCCGTCGGCCCGGGCCATGTCGTTGTTGGCGAGCATGCCGCCGCCGCTCACCTGTCGGCAGCGAGTCTGCAGGCGCACCTGGCCGCCGGACCACAGGCGGAGGTGGCCGCCCTGCCGGGTGTAGCCACGGTACCTCTGCAGGCCCTCGGCCACTATGTCCCGGATCTGCGCCTGACGATGGTGCCCTTCCTCGAGCGCATCAGCAATGCAGAGGATCTGCGACGTGTCGACCATCTGCTCTTTCATCGCACGTTCAAAGGGGTCATCGACGCCGTCGCCCGTTACGGCTACTACCACTTCGTGCGCTGCATCACACGCTGGCTGAGCCGCACAACCGTGTCACCGAATCTGCTGACGCTGCTGTCGATTGTCAGCGTCTGGGCTGCCATCCCCTGCTTCGCTACCGGGCAGCTCGGCTGGGGCGTCCTCAGCGCCTGGCTTGGTGTGATCCTGGACTCGGTGGACGGCAAACTGGCGCGCCTCACGATCAATCTCAGCGATGCCATGGGCCGCCTCGAACACGCCGCCGCCATGCCCGGCCTGGGCCTGTGGTTCGTCGCCCTCGGCTGGCACCTGACCGATGGCCGGCTGCTGTCGGGCAACCCGATGAGTGTCGCCTGCTGGGTGCTGGTCGGCACGTTCCTCGCTGACAAGATCCTGACGGGTGCCTTCAGGAGGGTCTTTGGTTATGAACTGTTCGACGCCCGCCCGCTGGACGCGGCGTTTCATCTGCTCGCGGCGCGCCGCAACATCCATCTGCTGCTGCTCACGGTGGGCGTTGTGCTGGCGCGCGTGGCCCCCGCCTATGAGTGGATGGCGGCGGGCATGGTGGCCAGCTTCACCTTCCACGCTGTTCGTTTTGCCTGGATCGCCGTCACCGGCTCCCCTCGGGAGACGGCGTGACGGCCGCGGCGCCGCGGGTCCTGCTGTTCGGGACGGAGTTTCCGCCGTCGGCGGCGGGAACCGCCGTCTATGCCCGCTGTCTGGCGCTGGCCCTGCATGGCTGCGGCGCCGAGGTCGCCATGCTGACCCAGGCCCCCGCAGGCAACACCTTCGACGATGCCGAGCTGCCCGTACCGGTAACGCGCATCCCGTACACGGGCAACGTGCCGCTGCGTTACCACCGCACTCTCGAGGCGCTGCGTCGGCAGTTGGCGCAGTTTCAACCCGATTGTCTGTGGACGACCAATGGCATGGCGACGCGGATCGCGGCGCTGACGCCAGGCCTGACCTGTCCCCTCATCACCTGTGCGCGTGGCAGCGACATCCGCACCCGCCTGCCTGCGAGCAACATCTGGCGATACCTCGAGGGCCTGCTGCAGCGGCGCGCGTATGGCCGCTCCGCCGGCATTGCCGCCGCGTGCAACGACCTGCGCAGCTATGCCATCACTCGGGGCATCGATGGCAGGAAACTCTTTATCAGCCACTCCGCCTTCGACTTCGGCCGCCTCGACGGACTCGCCGGCGAACTGGCCGACATCCCCCGGGAACCGACGACCCTGCTGACGGTGGCCCGACTGACCCAGCAGAAACGCGTCGATGTGTTGCTGCGCTCTGTCGCCCTGGCCACTGGTGACGTGCCCGGCCTGCGTTTCGTCATCGTTGGTGACGGCCCCGAACGGTCCCGCCTCGAAGCCCTGGCGGGCGCGCTGCACATCGCCGACCGCGTGCGCTTCACCGGCAGCCTGCGGCCGTTCTCTGTCGACTTGTACAGTGAGTATCAACGCGCCACGGCCTTCGCCCTGACAAGTGTCGGCGAGGGCCTGGCGAACGTCTTCATCGAGGCGGGAGCCTTCCATCTGCCGAGTCTGGGGAGCAACAGCGGCGGCACGCCCGAGATTCTCACCAACAATGTCACCGGATATCTTGTGCGCCCCGATGACCCGCAGAACACGGCGACCCGCATCGTGGCGCTGATGAAAGACCCCGACAGAAGTCGGAAAATGGGTGTCGCCGCCCGGCGCTGGGTGGAACGGGAATTCGGCCTGCAGCCGCTGGGCGAACGTTCTCTGGCAGTGATTCGCGCCGTCATCGCCGGGGATGCTGTGCCACGTCTCGAGATGAACCGTTGACCCCAGGCTGGGTCGGCGCCCGCAAAGGCCTGCTCAAACGAACCTGGGGGCGCCGGTTGCTGGCGCCGCTGGCTCGGGACCTGCAGCCCCAGCGCTGGATATTTCTCGTCGGCTGTTACAATTCGGGCACGACGTTGCTGCGCGATCTGCTCGGACGCCATCCGCAGATTGCCGCTCTGCCGTCGGAGGGTGTACGGCTCACTGACAGCCTGCCACGGCCGGAGGACTTCGGCTGGCATCGCATGTGGTGTCGCTGCCTGGCCGATATCCGACTGCCCGCCGACGAATCCCAGAGCCAACGGGCGCAACGCATCCGCCGACACTGGTCGCTGGCCGTGCCAGCCGCTGCGGCGAATGTGCTGGAAAAGTCGATCGCCAACACGGCACGCCTGCCCTTTCTGCAGGCCCACTTCGCCCCGGCCTACATCATTCATCTGGTACGCAATGGCTACGCTGTGTCCGCCGGACTCCGGCGCAAGGGCGAACCCCGACGTTTTGGTCACCACGAATTCGGTGCCAGGTACCCGATCGAGTTATGTGCGGAGCAGTGGCGCGTGTCCCTCGAACAGGTTGCCACGGACGCCGCCGGCCTCGAGCACCTGCTGGAGGTGAGTTATGAGGATCTGGCCCGGGATGCAGTCGGCGTGCTGGCCAGGATCAGCTCCTTCCTTGGACTGTCGGCTATGGCGCCGGCGGACAGCCTCGGGGAATTCGACATTCACGGCGTCCGTTCGGCGATTCGCGATATGAATGCCGACAGTGTCGTCGACCTGTCGACACAGGACGTTGCTGACATTGAGCGGGTCGCCGGCCCCTTGCTGCAGCGGTATGGCTATGGCCGACCCTGACCCGGCGCATCTGTGTGTGGGTGTCGTCGTACCATCCCTGGCGCCGGCAGCCTGGATCGGGCAGGCCGTGGCGAATCTGGCGGCGACGGGAGCCCACGTTGTCGTACGCGTCGTGTCCGGTCCCGCGACCGGTGGCCTGCATGGATGGAGTCGTGTGCTGTGTGCCATCGGCGGCGCGCGGATGCTGCCTGACCCGGATGCCGCAGGCCCCCTGAGCGCTCTGGCGGGCGTGCATGTTGTCGATGATTTCGCTGACGTGGATGTGGTCTTCCATGTTGGCGTTGCCGGCTATACCGGTGCAGAAACAGCGCCCATGGGTGTGTGGGACGTGCATGTGAGTGGTTGGGATACGGGCTGTGATGCGGGTTTGCAGGAGACACTGCAGGACGATGGTGCCGTGGATCTGGGGCTGCGCCGCGTGGATGCGCCCGGCTGGTTGCGACCCTCTGCCTCCCGCGTGCAACGCCTGTCACCGGCGACCACACGGGCCCGCGCCCTGTGGCGGGCGGCCGTGCTGCCGGCGCGTGCCCTCGGCGACCTGCTCGCCCGACGTGACACCGACACACCTGCGGCTACGGTGCCCGCGCACCGTCCCCTGTCCGCCGCCGTGGTGCTGCGCGGCAGCACGCGGTTGGCGCGACGCGCCGTGGCGACCGGTGTGCGCCGACAGCTGGCCCGCAACGAATGGTTCGTTGCCTGAGGCATCGACATGGCCGGACCCTTGCCGGAGTGGTCGCGGATGACGGAACTGGTAGCCCCCCGGGACCGCTTCTGGGCCGATCCCTTTCCCGTCGTCGACGGCGACCGTGCCTGCATCTTTGTTGAGGAGTGGCCGTACGCGCTGGGCCGCGGCATCCTTGCGGCGCTGGAAATTCAACGGGACGGGACGTGGCGCCGTCTGGGCACCATCCTTGAGCAGCCCTGGCACCTGTCGCATCCTTTCATCTTCCGCTGGCAGAACGAGACCTGGATGATGCCGGAGTCATCCGCTGCAGGCACCCTCGAACTATATCGCTGCGTTGCGTATCCCTTGCGCTGGCAGCACGAATGCACCCTCATGCAGGACGTTCGAATTGTCGATGCAACGCTGCATGAAGGGGACGACCGCTGGTGGCTGTTCGGCAACATCGGCGACGGGCAGATCTCCACGCACGAGGAACTGCATCTGTTCTACGCTGATACACCCCTGGGCCCATGGATACCCCATCCAGCCAACCCGGTGGTTGCCGACCCACGCGCGGCCAGACCCGCGGGCAGGCTGTGGCAGTGGGACGGTCGCTGGTGCCGCCCCGCACAGGACTGCGGCGTGCGCTACGGCTCGGCGCTGTGCATCCACGAGATTGTCGAATGGACGCCGACGCGCTACAGCGAGCGGCCGCGCCAGCGCCTGGAGCCGCGATCGATGGCCGGCGCCAACCGCATGCATACGCTCAACCGTGATGGCTGGCTGACGGTCGTCGATGGCCATCGTGATCGATGGTGGCTGACCTGAACATGGTCCCGACAGAATCGTTGCCGCCGGAGCGCAGCGGCGAAAATGACATGCGGGATCTGGCGGGGGGGGCCCTCGTCGTCTTCATCGGCAGACTCGCCCGCGCCTCCCGGGGCGCCTTTCTGGTCGTCATCACCCTCCTGTGTGGTGATACGGTCCAGGGTCTCTACTCCCTTGCCTGGGCGGTCTCGTCCACGCTGAACAAAGTGGCGCGTTTCGGCCTGCTGCGCAGCGTTGTCTACTATGTCACCGAAGCGCGGGCGCAGCCAGGGGAAGGCCGTCAGCACGTGCACGCTGCCCTGGCTGCGGGCCTGTGGATCGCCGCCGGTGCCAGCTGTGCCGTCGTTGTGGGCACCTACCTGGCAGCCGATGCCATTGCCGCCTTCTATGACAAACCCATCGGGCCATCCCTGCGCATCATGTCCTGGACGGCCCCTTTCGTAGCCTTGTCCTGGGTCTTTACCTCGGCAACAAGGGCGCTGCGCATCATGCGTTACGAAGTGTATGTGCGCTCTGTCGCCGCCCCCCTCATACTGCTTGTGGGTGGTGCCGCCGTTGGCCTGGCCGGGTTCGGCCTCGTCGCGGTCGCCTGGGTACAGTTGCTCATGGCTGTAGGTACTCTCGGTTTCTCTGTCGTGTTCTTCCGGCGGCACTTCTCACTCGGCGACACGCTTGCCGCCATGTGGCACAAATCGCCGTGGTGGATCATGGCGCGCTTCAGCCTGCCGGTGATGCTCACCGACATGGTCTATGCCCTGCTCGTGCAGCTCGATGTTCTGATGCTGGGGTGGTACGTGGAAGCCTCCACGGTGGCCATCTACGTGCTGGCGCGTCGCCTGGCGAGCATCGTACTGAAGGCGCCGCAGGCGTTCGATGCGATTTTCAGTTCCGTCGTAACCGAACTGTCAGCGCAGAAGCGGCACGGCGAGCTGGCGAGCCGCTTCGTCACGATTGCCCGCTGGATCCTCACGGTGAATCTGCCGATCGCCGTGTGCCTGCTGCTGGTGGGTGATTCAATTCTGCAGTTGCTGGGTTCCAGTCGGCTCGGGGTGGCGGCCGATCTGGAACTGGCGATCGAGGTGCTGTTCGTACTGGGTGTCGGCATGATGTTCCAGAGTGTCTTTGCCGTGGCCGAGCCGCTGCTGGCCATGTCCGGACGCCCCGGGCTCAACTTCGTCAACAACATCGTCTGGCTGGCAGTCAATGCGGGCCTCAACCTGTGGCTCATCGAGCTCTACGGTGCCGTAGGCGCCGCCTTCGGGGCAACTCTGGCGATGCTGCTGATCAACCTGATGCGGATTGTCGAGGTCTATGCCTTCCGCAGGATCATGCCATTCCATCGGTCGCAGCTGAAACCGCTGTTGGCCGGGGCTGTCGCCGCCGTGCCGACGTGGCTGCTGCGTGACCTCGTCGCCGATCCGCAGTGGCGGGCCATGCTGTCCTGCGTGGGGTTTCTGCCGACCTACCTGGGGATGCTGATTCTGCTGCGCCCCGAGGCCGAGGACAAGGTCCTGCTGGAGCAGTTCTGGCAAGCGGCGAAACGTCGGTTGGGCCGCTAGGAGCCGACTGGGCCGCCCGACTTGGCCGGCTGAATTCAGACGGGGATCTGCAGCGGGGCGCAGGGAACAACCGCGACCCGGCGGGGCGCGTCCGGCAGGTAGCCGGCGGCGGCCACGGCAGCCCAATCCGGCAACAGCACCGCCTGCGGGAACTGCACGGCCCGCTTCCATTCGGGAAAGGATTGCGAACAGATGACCAGTGGCGCCTGTTTGGCCATCATCCGTTTGGCGATCGTGTTGCTGTGGATCGTGCCGCCGCCCTGTTTGTACGCCTGATAGCTGACATCCGTGCGCTGCGCCTGCCGCCGCAGGCGTCTGTGCCCGAGTCCGCGGAACAGAGGCTGGGAGAGCAGGGCGGCCAGCGCCGCCGGATAACGCCCCTGCGTGCGCGCCTCACTGATCGTGCCGCACAGCATATTGACCACCGACGCCTTCTGGAATTCGCTCCACCCGTGATAGGCGATGCCGTCACATGCCGGATCCAGCAGGATCATCTGTGCCTGCGGAAAGATCCCGCGCGGCCACTGGGACTTGGACACCTGCACGGGGTCGGCGTCCAGGGGGTAGGCGTTGACGATGACGATATCGGCATTCTGTCGCAGATCCGCGGAGATCTCGGTACGGTAGATCTCGACGGCACGGCGCACAGCGCCCGCATGGGCGCCGCGAATGTCTCCGGCAACAACAGCGGCGATCTCGCGTCTGGAGTTGACCACCGTGTTGATCGAAAAGGCCAGTCCGGCGCGCTCGGCGAAAGCCTCGATGACTTCGCGCGCATCGGGGTGATCGGGTGAGGTCTCGAGCTGCGCCCGTTCCCGTTTCGCTTCAAAGCTGTGCAATTCGGCAATGCTGAGAATGCCGGCACTGCCGGGAAGCATGATCTTGCCGCCGCCGCTGAAACCGGCCATGGTGTGGGGCAGAATACAACTGATGCCGATCACCAGATCGGCAGCCGTCACGCGGCGATTGACAATCACGGGCATGCCGGAGGGCAGGCGACCCAGATCGTGCAGATCGTCATGGAAGGCGTCGTGGCAATGCACAGGGTATCGGGCGACGATGTCGGCGCCGAGTTTGCGCTCAGTTTCCTGCTGTGAGATCTGCCGATGCGATCCGGTGGCGACCAGGAAGGACACCCCTTCGGCGCCGATGCCGGCTGCCTCCAGCAAGCGCAGCAGATGCGGCACAATGCGGTGCGCCGGCGTCGGTCGACCGAGGTCGTCGACAACGATGAGAGCCGTGGACTTGCCCTGAGCCAGCGTCGCCAGGGTCGGTCCGGCGTGTGGTTGCGCCAGGGCCCGGAGCAGGTCGTGCTCAGGCAACTCCGGTGCATCAGCCGGCTCGACGACCTCAACTTGCCACGCCTCCGGTACGGGCAGTTCGATCTGCTCATCGCCGTGCCAGGCGCGCGAGCGCAGGGAGATCCGGGCCATTGCTGGAATGGGTACTTGGTTTGGAGGTCTGGTGGAAGAGTCAGCCAGAGAGTCTGGACGTGGAATCTGCAACTCCGGGCGACGGACGATACAGCGTCGCTCGAAGCTTTACGAAGGTAACAGCGCATTGCCATCCTGTCACGCCGCAGCCGTTCCATTGAAGACCAGCCCCGGGTTCTGTAGCTTGTCAGTCATCTGACGACAAATCCCGCATATCATCCGCATACAGCGACCAGAACCAACAAACGGAGCCATCCCTGCCATGAGCCCCACTTCCGTCACCTCCCGCGCGCTTTTCGCACGTGCCTGCCGCGTCATTCCCGGTGGCGTCAACAGTCCGGTGCGCGCTTTCAAAGCCGTGGGCGGCGAACCACTTTTCATTGCCAGTGCCGACGGTGCCCACGTGACGGATGCCGATGGCAACCGCTACATCGACTATGTCGGCTCCTGGGGACCGCTGATCCTCGGACACCGGCCGACGGTCGTTGTCGACGCCCTGCGAGCCGTGCTCGACCGTGGCACCAGCTTCGGCGCCCCGACCGATCTCGAGGTGGAGATGGCGGAATTGCTGACCCAGGTGGTGCCCTCGCTGGAAATGGTGCGTATGGTGAACTCCGGCACCGAAGCCTGCATGACGGCTCTGCGTCTGGCGCGCGGCGCCACCGGCCGCGATGTCATCATCAAGTTCAACGGCTGTTACCACGGGCATTCCGATTCGCTGCTCGTGGAGGCCGGCTCCGGGGTGGCGACCTTCGGCATCTCCGGTTCGCCGGGGGTTCCGGATGACATTGCGCGCAACACCGTGAGCATCGAGTACAACGATCTCGGCGTGCTGCAGCAGACGGTAGCCGGCATCGGGGCTGAGAAAGTTGCGGCCGTCATCCTTGAGCCCGTCGCCGGCAACATGGGGCTTGTGCTGCCCGGAGAGGGCTTTCTGCAGGGCGTACGGGATCTGTGCAGCCGTACCGGCATTCTGCTGATCTTCGATGAAGTCATGACCGGTTTCCGCGTCGCCCTCGGCGGTGCCCAGGAGCGCTTCGGCATCACGCCCGATCTGAGCACCTACTCCAAAGTGATTGGTGGTGGTCTTCCTGTGGGCGCCTTTGGCGGGCGCGCCGACCTGATGGCGCAACTGGCACCCTCCGGCCCTGTCTACCAGGCGGGGACCCTGTCCGGCAATCCCCTGGCGATGACCGCCGGGCTGGCAACCGTGCGCCATCTGCGTGATACCGATCCGTACGCGCGACTGGAAGCCCTTGGCGCCCGCTGGGTGGCTGGCATGAAGCAAGCCACGGCGGATGCCGGCGTAGCTGCGACCATCAGCCATTGCGGCTCCATGCTGGGCATGTATTTCCATCCCGGTCCGGTGACCAACTACTCGCAGGTGCAGGGCGCCGATACGGCTCTCTTCCAGCGCTACTTCCGCGGCATGCTCGACGCGGGCATCTACCTGGCGCCATCGGCGTTTGAGGCAGGTTTCATCTCTGCGGCCCACACCGCGCAACTCATCGATCAGACGACGGCGGCGGCGGCGAAAGTGCTCAAGGACGTCGCCTGATCCTGCCGCGCCGTCGATGCAAACCGTGTACTCAGGAGCCGCACTGCTGCTGGCCATCGCCGCCGCGCTGGCGGCGATGTGGTTGCTCAGCCACATCGATGAGTTGTCCCCAGCTCGCCGACTCGGTCGGCGGGGTCTGTTGATGTTGTCCGCTGCGGCGGCAGCGGTGGTGACCCTGACGCCGGCGAGATTTCTGCACGGTGGTGGACCGGTGGTCAGCCTGTTTCTCGTCATGGCCCTCTGTATCGGGGCCTCCGTCCTGCACTACCTCAAGCAGACGCGTCTGCCGGTATACCTGGCGAATGTAACGCTGATCTGGTTCGTCTGGCTGGGCATGCGTCTCCTGCTTCGCGGGCAGTGGAGTCTGGGCATGGTCATCGTCACGGTCGTCCTGTGGATCATCTTCACCCTCGTCGGCATTGTCGGCGTCTATCCTGCGAAGCGACGGCATCTGCGCCGGCGAGACAGGGCCGCCTCCGCAGGCCCCGTGCACACCTGACAGGCGAGGCACCATGGCCCCTGTACTGACACACAAGCAACTGTCCTGCGATGTCCTCGTTGCCGGCGGCGGGCCTGCAGGCGTCCCGGCGGCACTGGCCGCTGCCCGGTGTGGCGCCCGCGTCATCCTCTGCCAGGACCGCTCGGTGCTGGGCGGCAATGCCTCCAGCGAAGTGCGCATGCACATCGTCGGCGCCGATGCCTCGGGCAGCCGCGGCGAGGAACTGGCCACCGAATGCCGTGAGGGCGGGATCATCGAGGAGATCCGTCTGGAAACGAGCGTGCGCAATCCGCAGCGTTCGGCATCGATGCTCGACCTGATTCTGTACGAGAAATGTCGCGCCGAACCCAATCTGACGTTGCTGCTCAACACCGCTGTCGATGCTGCCACCGTCGAGGCGGACCGCATCACCCGCGTCAGCGCCCTGCGCCAGTCCACGGAGGATCGCTTCGACATCGACGCCAGAATCTTCATCGACTGCACCGGTGACGGGCGCCTGGGACTGGAGGCGGGTGCGCCCTATCGTCAGGGACGTGAGTCACAGGAGGAATTCGGTGAGCCGCGGGCCCAGGTGCAGGCCGATGACAAGAGCCTCGGCTCGACGCTGCTGTTCCAGGCGCGGCAACACGACAGGCCTGTGCCTTTCATCCCGCCGCCCTGGGTGCGCGCCTTTACCGAGGACGATCTCAGATTGCGCCCCCACGGCACGGCCGGTGTCGATCGCGGCCTGGAGTACGGCTACTGGTGGGTGGAATGGGGCGGCACACTCGACACGGTGAAGGACAATGAACAGATCCGTGACGAGTTGCTGGCGATCATGCTTGGCGTCTGGGATCACATCAAGAATGGCGGTGCTCACGGTGCCGACAACTGGGCCCTCGACTGGTTCGGTTTTCTGCCCGGCAAGCGGGAGAGTCGTCGCTTCATCGGCCAACACATCCTCAGCGAAACCGATCTGCTGGCCAGTCGCCCCTTCGATGATGCCATCGCCTTCGGTGGCTGGTCGCTGGACACCCATCCCCCGGAGGGTGTCGACGCAGTCAACGAGGCCCCGTGTGACCAGCCGAAGTCCGAGTACATCTATGACATACCCCTGCGTTCCTGTGTCTCACGCGATGTCGCCAACCTGATGTTTGCCGGGCGCAACATTTCGGCGACCCACGTGGGATTCTCCTCGACGCGGGTCATGGCGACCTGTGCCGTCATCGGCCAGGGCGCCGGCACCGCCGCCGCGTGGGCGGCAGCACACGACAGAGACGCCGCGGAGCTGGCATCATGCACACGCGCGTTGCACGCCATTCGCCAGCGCCTGCTGCGCGACGACGCATTCCTGATCGGGGTCAGCAACGAGGACCCGGATGACCTGGCCCGCGCCGCCAGCGTCAGCGCTTCCAGTGCGCAGCCGGGGGGTGGGGCGGCCCATGTGCTCAGCGGCCAGACGCGGGCGATCCACGGCAAGTGGGGCGCCGCCCCCGGACGCAATCGACCGGGAAGCCACCGGTGGATGAGCGACGCCACACAGGGCCTGCCGGCGTGGCTCGAATTGCGCTGGGTTCAACCGGTAGTACTGGCGCAGGTGCAACTGGTCTTCGATAGCGGCCTGCATCGCGTGCTGACCCTGAGCCATTCCGACGCGTACGTGGAGCGTATGCACTATGGTGTGGCCCAGCCCGAGACCGTACGCGACTACACAATCGCGGCCGAAGTGGCGGGTATGTGGA
>JAQCJA010000552.1 GCA_027593305.1 bacterium | reverse complement strand
GCCCCCGGCGGCGCGATAGCCGCGCACCAGGATCTCGTAGCCCTTGCGCCGCAGATATTCGTCGGCTGCGTCCTCGCCAAGTTCGCCGGTACCTGGCTCAGGCCCGCGCCGACTGGAGTGCAGCGAATCGAATTCCCGCAGGGGGCGAAACGAGCGTCGGTGCAATATGCAGGGCCCCAATCTCTCCAGCGCTTGCCGATGCTCGGCGCTGGCGTAGCCTTTGTGGCTGGCAAATCCGTAGCCCGGAAACCGGGCGTCGAAGTCGACCATCATGGCATCACGATGCACCTGGGCCACGACAGATGCGGCGGCGATGGAAAGCGAGCGCGCGTCCCCGCCGATCAGCGCCGTTTCCTGCAACCCGCTCCCAGGTACGCGGTTTCCGTCAACCAGAACGTGATCGGGTGGTGGCTGCAGCTTCGCCAATGCCAGACGCATCGCCTGCATCGAAGCCTCGAGAATGTTGATGTGATCGATGACTTCGGCGTCGACCTGAGCAACGGACCAGTCGAGGGCGATCGCCACGATCTGCTCACCCAGGCGCGTGCGCGTGGGCGCATCGAGAACCTTGGAATCGTCCAACTCGGCAAGTCCCGGCGCATTCGGCGGCAGGACCACGGCGGCGGCTACGACCGGCCCCGCCAGGCAGCCTCGCCCGACCTCATCCACACCGGCGAGGTGAACCACTCCCTGGGCCCGGTACCGATCTTCAAGGTTCCGCATATGTTGCGCCCGGCGTCGCTCCGCCTGACGACTCCGCCAACGGCTCCGCTGGCGCACTGCGAGCCGTCGAACGCCGGCCCTTTCGTCCTGCTCCAGCAGTGTCAGAAGGTCTCGGCCCACCCCGGCCCGAGCCTCCAGGGCCCGTCGAATTTCGTCGATCGATGCAGCTCGAATACCTTCTTCTGTAAGACCAATCCGTCGTGTTGACAGCGCTTTTGCCCCTCGTATATTGCCAGCAGACTCAGGTAAGTGCCGTATTGGCCGGTGCTCAATCGGTTCTGCCTGTTGGCGTCGCAACGCCTGCTGGCGTCGTTCACAATCCCCAAGAGAGGCATCTTCCGTGCGTCACGCCATTGTCCTGCTTGTTGCCATGTCCATCGTCAGTCCGCCCGCTCTGCTCCATGCTCAGGACGTCGGCACAGTTGACACCCGGGTCTACCTCACGGACGGCACCGTCGTAATGGGCCAGTTGCTCGAAAAAAGTGCCGATCTGGTGATCGTGCGCAGCAGCGATGGTGAGATCTTCACCTTTCAACCTGAGCAGATCGACAAGCTGGTGACGCTGGATTCCCTGGGCAGTCAGGCACAGACGATTACGGTTCGGGAGTTTCCCTACATCAGTTTCCTTGGGGGCACCGTTGCTCTCAGCCTGATATCCTGGCTGCAGTTCGATACGGCGGGTGATCGGGATGCCGAAGCCGATGTCAACCAGGAGAATGGCCTGCTGGCCCGAGCCAACGAACTTCAGGACAAGGCGAGCCGGGCCCGTCTCTGGGGTTGGAGTTCGGCAATCCTCGCCGCCGGCAGCCTCGGCGTCGCCCTCATCCCCAAGTCACGGACGAAGAAGGTATTCCCTGAACTCTCCCTGGATGCTTCGGGAGGTCCACGGGCGCAACTCGTCTACCGTCACACGTTCTAGGCACACGTTCCAGGCACACGTTCCAGGCCACGCCGCTGCAACCCCTCGACGACGGTTTCCTCGCGAGACCGGGTTCAGCCTTTCCGCAGCCGGCTGATCTCCTCCGTCATCGCCTCGATTTTCATGTTCTGCAGGCGCACGATATCTGCGTAGATCCGCGCTCGCTCGTCCTGCCCTTCCAGGGTTTGGCGCAGCCCGTCGACCTGGTCGAGAATACCATCTACACCCTCTGCCGTTGCCGGTTTGGGAGCAAATGCGGCAGCGCTCTCCCGCAGCTCCTGCCAGCGACTATTGATCTGACCGTCAAGTTCGGTCTCTTCCTCGGTCGTGGCGCGCCCACGGCGTGCCTGTTGTGACTCCTCATCCCACACCTTCTCGAAACCGCGATCCCCGGCGACTGCGGCACCCTTCTGCGTCCGATGTGTCGACGTGCTGACCACCCACCAGCCGACAGCCGCCAGGGCGAGCAGACCAATTCCCGCCAGGCCGACGGGCAGCCACGCCGTGTCGAAGAAGAGGCCATCCACATCGTCGACGGTGCCCCTCTTCTTCGGTAGATCGTCCAGGACCGTTCCTCTGGGCAGCGGCGACGGGACCTCGACCCGAGTGGACGTGTCGACCAGACCGGCGACGATGGGAATCGCCTCACCCCGGAAGAGGGCCTGGTACTTGGCGGAACTGTCAGGAGCCACCTGCAACCTGTAGATCCGGCTCAACGTCAGGTAGATGTCCTTGCGGCCACCCGTCAACTGCAGGCCCCGGTAGAGTTTTTCCAGGGCCGCTTCATGCTCGCCCAGTCTCTCATGGCCCTGAGCCGCATGCACCAGGGCGTTGACATGGCCCGGATCTTCAGCGACCACTTCAAGGAAACGATCCAGAGCCAGGGCGTAGTCCCCACCCGCTTCGAGTTGCAGCCCTTCGGCATACGGATCTCGTCGGACCACGGGCGTCGCCGCAGGGGTTCCTGCCATGGACTCAGCCGCTGGTGGCGCGGCGGAATCGTCCTCCGCAGTGGCGACACGGGACGGGGCTGGACGCTCGGCCTGCAGGTCCAGTTCGGACTTGGCCCGGACAAACTGGCTCGCCAGCCAGCCCTTGCGGCCATCCTGTAACTCGACCTGGGTCCAACTGCCACTCTGCGACAGACGGGTGACCTGCTGCCCTCTGAACAGCATCGTCACGGACGTGCCCGTCGCAGACGGGTCGGCTCTCAGGCGCAGGCCATCACCCTCTACCAGCATGCGCTGGCGGAGCAGTTGCGCGTGGATCCATCCGGGCAGACCGTCAGGCATACGCACGTGCATCCACAGCCCCACGCGACGGAGCTCAACGACCTGCTCGCCACGGTGCAGGACGCCGACTCGCGTACTCTGCGTCGTGGCATCCTGGCGCACGTTGACCTGATCGCGATCCACTTCGTAGACCGACTGCCCGCGAGCCGCACCCGCGACCAGCAACAGAGATGCCAGTAACAACAGCCCCCGTATGATCACGCCACGTCTCCTCCGGTCAGATGGCGCACCACGGCCCGCAACCCCAACAGGTAACTGTCGGCACCGAAGCCGGCGATCTGGCCGAGGCAAACCGGGGCGATAACGGAATCGTGCCGAAAGGCTTCGCGGGCGTGCACATTCGACAAGTGGATCTCTACAGTGGGCAGACCCACGGAGGACACTGCATCGCGCAGGGCGATGCTGTAGTGGGTGAAGGCGCCAGGATTGAAGACGATGCCGGATGCGGTGCCGGCCGCCGCATGGATGGCGTCGATCAACACGCCTTCGTGATTGGACTGCAGCCAACGGACCGC
>JAQCJA010000019.1 GCA_027593305.1 bacterium | reverse complement strand
GGCGTCCCTCCCATGGGACCGCCTGCCCGAAGATAAGTCGAAATCACATTTAAGTGAAGTGTATTGCCTCTAAGTCGCAGATCCACTGCTGCCGATCCGGCGACCTGACGACCGACACCGAACAAGCGGGCCAGCACCGCCCCATCGGCTCCCGTCGTGGTGACCCGCAGACCTTCGAGCTGGCCCATCATGGCACCGGAAATGAGGACGGGCGACACCGTTGTGTCAGACTGTGAGGCATTGATCAGGAGAAAACTCGCCGTATCGCAACGACCAGTTGCCCGCGGGCGAGGGTCATGGTTAGCGGTTGCAGGCTGCGCATGAGGTACGGCCCACCGACGATCTCCAGGGTATCCAGATGGAAACTTCCTGAGAGCTCGTCGGGGTTCAGGCTGGCAGCGGACAGGTGTATGTCTCCCGCAACCTGAGCGTGAACACCATCCGGCAGCCCCTGCCCGGCATCGACGGCGACACCGAGCAGTCGCAGGCTTGCTTCGTACGGCGTCGGCTTGGCTGCCTGCGAGCGTCACCCCCCGGAAGCCGCAGGGGTGCCGCAGCCTGGCCCTGAAGGCGGCCGCCAGCAGGCAAATCCAGTTCCAGATTCTCGAGGCGCAGTACCGAGCGGGTATGCGTAATCAGGCCAGATAGATGCCCCAGGCGCAGCCCGGACCATTACATGTCTTCAACGTCAACCCTGCCGTGCAACTGGGGGTCGGTAGAGGTCCCGAGCAGATCGATCCGCCCGGGCAGGCCGCCGCGCAGTCCCATCGCCTCGGTGCTGAGAAAAGGTTCAAGGAAACCGAGGCGCAGATCATCCAGCTGGTAGTGCAAGTCGAGAGGGCCATCACGCGCCACGGATCCGCCAACACGCATGTGCCCGGCGGAACCCGCAAAATAGAGACTGTCCATGGTGACGACGCCGCCTCGCAGGACCGCCGATCCCGGTTGCGCCAGGGCCAGTTCACCTTCCGGCGTGACGACGCGCAACGCCAGCAAGCGCACGTCGGCCGCCATCGATTCCGGGTGCGCCAGATGTCCGTCCAGTTGCAGGCTGGCACGCAGGTCACCGCGATATCCGAGACGATCGCGGCTCAGCAGTATCAGCAGCGGCTGCAGTTGCGTATCAACGATCCTGCCGCGCACGTGGAAAGGCAGATCCTCCTGCTCCAGTTCGACGGTACCGAGCAGGCTTACCGTGGAGTCAAGAGCGGCAATCTCCACCTCAGCGCGGCCATCGGCGAGGGACACGCGCCAGTGCACGTCCCCCAGTTGTTGACCACGGAGTTCGACATTCTCGAGGTGGAACACGCCCGCCGCCTGGGACGATCGAGATCTCCCTGCAGGTCGAGTGACCCCGACAGCTGCCCGCGCCAGAGTCAGGCATGGTCCCCGCCGTAGTCAGCCGCCCAGCCCCGCTCACGTCGCCGAGATCGCTGTTGATGGCGATGCTGTCGATGTCTGATGTCGCGTGGGTCCACGTGCCACGCCCGCGAGCCGAGTCGATCTTTGCGCCCTGCAAGGCGACGTCATGGGCCTGAAAACTGGCATGGATCTGCGGATCGTGCAGCAGACCGAGGGCCTGTGCGACAATCTGCAGATCTCCCGTCGGTGCCCCGAGTCTGCTCTGCCAGGCCGCCGGCAGCAGCCCATGCGTTGCCCCCGTATCTAGTTGGATCTGCGTTGTTGCCGAGATGCCCCCCGCCTCATAGCTGCCCGATGCCAGCAGTTGCCCCCCATCGAACCGCAGCGACAGTCCCGTCATCTCGAGCCAGCGTCGCCCGATGTCGATATCGGCGTGGAGCGCCGCTCCCCGTCGATCCGTACCGACGTTGAGGTCCAGTCCATCTCCGGAAAACTGCAGGCGTGCGATGTTGCCAGGCGCATCCGCCAGGCGCCGGGCAACAATGTCGCCGGCCACCTGCAGGATCGGCACCTCAGCGCCGTACACGGAGACGCGCAGGTCCCTTGCCTGGAGCAGATCCGGCAGCCATCGCCGGAAATCGTCATGGGTCAAAGCCGTGGGAGGACGTGCTCCGCCAACATCGCTCTGGCGACGAAGCCAGTCAACGCCGTCGAGCCACACTGCGGCGATGCCATCCCCGTAGGGGGCCCGGATTTCATCACGATGCGGCAGCCCCTGACCCGCACGGCCTGTGTCGGGCCCGAGGCGAAGTGCAGCGCCACATCCTGCAAGCGGACCTCGTCCCAGAGATTCGTACACAAGCGGCCGATCTGCACGTCCGCCGCCAACTGACGGGACAGCCAGACTTCGACCCCGCCCGCCAGCAGTGCCTGGCCCGGAGGCAGGCGCAACACCACCAGGCACATGGCCGGAACCAGAGCCCAACGAAACAGAGCAAATCGCAGACGTTTCACGCTGAGCAAGAAGTGTCGTCGAGTCCAGTTCCGCAACTCCGTCGCTTGGCCATTTCAGTGTTTTCAGCCCTTTTGTGCACGGGATCACAGTGACAGTCCGAGATAGGGGCGATAGTGATGTTACATAGTATCATGATTACACCGCGATTTTGGAGACCTCCGCCATGCGACCCACCGGGTACCACCGTCCGAATGCTTACCATAGGCTCGCCTTCACGGCTTACGCCTATTCCATCGCCTTCTTCGGTCTCTTTGTGGTGCGCCTCATCCTCAACTGAGGCGCCAGGCCCGCTGCTCTGCGCCGGACGAGGGTTGCGGCAGCCTGCCATGCCCGCTTTTCTTGTAGACTAAGTCGCCACTGCTGTTTCCCCGAACGTCGCTGGTTGCTCATTGTACATGGTGGAATTATCCGCCCCGAACGTGGCGGACCACCTGCATCTTTTTCCATGAGGCAGTATGGCCACCCTTGTTCGTCTCATAGTCTTTGTGGCGGCGCTCAACCTGCAGGCACAGGCGGCGCCCGCTGATTCTGTCGATATCCAGATCGGTGTGCAGGCGCGACAGTTGTTCAACACGATCATGAGTCCTTACTGTCCGGGATCTTTGCTGTCAGGCTGCCCAAGCAGCCAGGCAGCGGTCCTGCGCGATTCCATTCGCGCCCGCCTGCAACGCGGCCAGAGCCCCGACGAAGTCCGCCAGGCTCTCGTTGCCATCTATGGCAACGAGATTCTCGCCTCACCACCCTTCGAGGGACTGGGAACGCTGACATGGATGGGCGTCGCGGTGATCTTCCTTGGCGGGTTTGCCGCGGCGGCAGGATGGATGCGTCACCGTCGTCGCGAGCCCGCCGCCACGGCGGACATCCCGCGGGTAGAGCCAGGGGACCTGCAGCGCCTGCAACGGGAACTCGACGAGCAGGACCGGAATTGATCATGGCATGTGTGGCGACCCCTCAGGGAACGGCTCGCGCACCTGCACGTCTCAGAGCCAGGCAAGGAGCAGACCCTGTATGCGTCGCCTCACGCTGACTTTGGCGGTCCTTGGCGGCCTGTGCGCCGCTGCCCCCGCCGCTGCCCAGACCCCCGATCAGCCGCTGGTACTACAACTGTTGGCCGCCCTGCCGGTCGAGGGACTCGACAACGCGCAGCCATCGGGCCTCTGTCTGGTGGACGGCCAGCTGTACGCGGTGAGTGATCGACATGATCACGCGATCTGCCGCGTCGACCTGCGCCAGGACCACGCCGTGCTGGAACCGTATATCACATTCAACGCACCGTGGTCGGGCGCCTGGGTCCGCGGGCTGGACTTCGAGGGTCTGGCATATCGGGATGGTTCGTTCTTCATCGTCAGCGAGGCCAACTCTCGTGTGCTGCGCGTCCATGAGACCGGCAGCGATCTGGCCTGGGTGATACCAAGTGTGGAGGAGATCGGTGTCGACGCCGGGCTCTTTGGCGAAAAAAACGCCCGCCTTGAGGGGCTGGCACTTTTGGGGGGCGGTCGCGTCGTGCTGGCGGCAGAGCGGGCGCCACGAGGCTTGCTCGACGTCGTGATAGATAGCGAAGGAGGGGCGCAGATCACCGCCCTGGTGTGCGCCAATTCCGGGCTCGACATCGAGCCCCCGCGTGAAGCCGATTTCTCCGACCTGTTCTTTGACGGGACGGATCTGTTCGCCCTCACTCGCAATGCCGATGCCGTCGTCCGTATTGCCTTCGATGGCAATGGTCTGGAGGAACTGGAGGCATGGTCCTTCGCCCACGTGACCAACGCACCCGAGTTCCGCTACCAGGACATGACCTTCGGCAAGGCGGAGGGCCTGACCATGGACGATGAGCACGTCTACGTCATACTCGACAACAACGGCCTGGCCCGCGCCAATGATCCCACCTGATCTTCTGCGCCCGCGTCACCTGGCCTAGGGCCCGAATCCCCCGGGGCCAGAAAAGCCCGCCGCTTCGGTGCCCAGCCGCACGAAGGCCTCGGCGAACTGGCAACCCTTCATCCACGCCGTCGATTGCGCTTCCAGCGCCCGATAGGCTGCCAGCAATTCATATCGATCCGGCAGATCGGGCTGCGATACCAGATGTCGCAATGCTTCTTTCTTGCGCGCCTGAACATCGCTGATGTCAACGAACAGGCTTGGCAGGAAGCCGGCAACCGGAGCCGTACCAAGAGTGGTCTCGTACATCACAACCTGTGGCGATGGACAAGGAGGCCCATTAATGGCGACGCCCGGTCGGAAACAGTAGCGGCTCGCCCAGATGACGGCCCGCGTGCATTCCATGTGATCAGGATGCAGGATGTCGTCCTGCCAGTGCGTCAGCACAAGATCCGGCTGGAACGCGCGGAACAGGCGCAGCAGGTGCTGCTGGCGATCGACGTCGACCACCAGTGGACAGTCACCCCAATCCAGACAATCGAGCGTCGCACCCAGGGTCTGTGCGGCGGCGGCCATTTCGCGGCTGCGGATCCGCTTGATCTCGTCGATCGACGGCGGCGTCTCCTGCGCCCAGAGCGCCGGCGACTCGCACTTCTCGCCGTAGCTCATGTCATGGATGTGTACCGTACCGCCAGCATCAACAAGCCTGGCAATGGTACCGCCGGCACGTGAACAGAAATCTGCAGCGTGGGCACTGAAAACCAGCACGCGCCGGTTCTCCCGTATCAAGTCACTCATCACTTTGCTCCATCGGCGGATTTGGCCAACCCGTCTGGTCAGGGCGGGACAGACGGCTATCTTAGCAGCACAATAATACCATAACCGGGACAACGCTGATGCACTTCGACCTGATCCTTGCCGGCGGCCATGTGATCGACCCGGCCAACGGTGTTGACGGCCCGCGTGATGTTGCCATTCGCGATGGCCGCATCGCCGCGGTGGATGGCAGCATTCCAGCGGCAAGCGCCCGCCGGACCATCGACGCCACCGGTCTCTATGTCACACCCGGGCTCGTTGATATCCACGTACATCTCTACGCCACCGCCGGCAACGAGGGCGCCTGGGGTGGCGACAACAGCGTGCTCCCCGATGGCTTCAGCTTTCGCGCCGGCACGACAACGATGGTGGACACCGGATCGGCTGGCTGGCGCAATCTTGCCGATTTCCGCGAGCGGGTCCTCGATCGTTTCACAACCCGCAAGTACGCTCTGGTCAACATCGTCGGCCTGGGCATGACGACGATGACGACGGAGCAGAACATCTACGATATGGATGCTGCTGCCTGTGCCGCGGTAGCGCGCGAACACGAAGACGTCGTCGTCGGGCTGAAGACCGCTCACTACTGGTTGCCCGACTGGACCTCCGTGGACCGCCTGATCGAAGCCGGCGAAATCGCCAACATGCCCGTCATGGTCGATTTCGGGTTCTTCAAACGCGAGCGCCCCTACTACGAACTCGTGGGCGAAAGGATGCGCCCCGGTGACATCTCCACCCACGTCTTCCGCGGCCCTGTGCCCTCCGTCGGGCCGGACGGCAAAGTCATGCCCTACCTGCGGGCCGCCCGTGAGCGTGGCATCCTGTTCGATACCGGTCACGGCGCCGGCAGCTTCTGCTTCCGCAACGCAGTTCCCTGCGTCGAGCAGGGCTTCTGGCCGGACTCGATCTCCACCGACCTGCACCGACTCAGCATGAACATCGGCATGCTCGATATGCCAACGACGATGTCGAAGTTCCTCGTCATGGGCATGCCCCTGGCTGATGTGATCCGCTTGTCGACGGTGGAACCGGCGCGCGTGATCGGTCGTCCCGAACATGGCACGTTGTCTGTGGGTGCGGCGGCGGATGTTGCCGTCCTCGGACTCGAGCAGGGGAGCTTTGGCTACATGGATTCTTTCGGTGGTGTACTGCGGGGGGATCGACGCCTGGAGTGCGAACTGACGCTGTTTGGCGGGGATGTGGTCTGGGACCGCAACGGGCGTTCCGGCGTCGACTGGCGGCAGCTGCCGCCCACCTATGGCGTACGCCCTGACGAAGAACTCATCTACCCACCCCGGGGCAGGACCCCATGAGCCCCCTCTTTGGCGCCATTGAAGCGGGTGGGACCAAATTCGTCTGTGCCGTCGGTACCCATCCAGACGACATCCGTGCACAGGTTCGCATCGATACCGACACGCCGGAGGTTACGCTGTCCGAGGTTTGCAGCTTCTTTGAGGATGCCGCCACTGAGCACGGCGCACTTGCCGCCATTGGTGTAGGCTGCTTCGGACCTGTGGATCTGGAACAGACCTCCCCGACCTACGGCTACATTACCTCCACGCCAAAACCGGGTTGGGCAAATATCGACATCGTGGGCCATCTGATAGAAGCTTTTGGTCTCCCGGTGGGTTTCGACACCGATGTCAATGCCGCCGCCCTTGGCGAGGCACGCTGGGGTGCCGGTGTCGGCCTGCACAGTCTGCTGTATCTCACGGTGGGTACCGGCATTGGGGGTGGTGCCATCGCCGATGGCCGCATCCTGCATGGCCGGATGCACCCGGAAATGGGGCACATCCCCATCCCGCACGATCGCGACCAGGACCCGTATGAGGGCTGTTGCCCCTACCATGGCGATTGTCTCGAAGGTCTGGCCTCGGGGCCCGCTCTGCGGCACCGGTGGGGCATAGCGGCCAACCAGCTGCCGCCTGAGCATGACGCCTGGGCTCTCGAGGCCATGTATCTGGGCACGGCGCTGGCGACGTTCATTCTGACCTTATCACCACAGCGAATCATTCTGGGTGGCGGAGTTATGGAGCAGAGGCAGTTGTTTGCCCGGGTCCGCCACGAGACAGCGCGCGCGCTGGAGGGCTACCTGCGTCTGCCGGAACTGCACGACGAAGGTCTCGATGCCTACATCACTGCTCCCGGGTTGGGCCAGAATGCCGGCATTTCTGGTGCCCTCGCCCTGGCCGAAAGCGCTGTCGCTTGACCAACGAGTCCCCCGGGGTTCGCCTGGGTCCACCCCTTGGCGCCCACCAGTCCATCGCCGGCGGTCTGCATCTTGCCTTTGAACGTGGCAGCAGAGCCACTTGCGACACCCTGCAGATCTTCAACAAGTCGAACAACCAGTGGGCGGCACGCGACTTCACCAGCGCCGATCTCGAATTGTGGTTCTCCGCCTGGCAGGATTCTGCACTGGAGGTGGCCTGCGCGCACAATTCGTATCTGATCAATCTGGCCTCCCCTGATCCTGCCCTGCACGAGAAATCGTACCAGTCCTTCCGGCAGGAGGTCGAGCGCTGCCAGGTGCTGCTGGTTCCGAATCTGGTGTTTCACCCCGGGTCCCACTTGGGCACCGGGGCGGATGCCGGCATGGCGCGCATCAGCGCTTCCATCAACCGGCTGTTTGATGAACTCGGCAGTGACACGGAGGTGACATTGTGCCTGGAAACGACCGCAGGCACAGGCAGCAACCTCGGCTCCACCTTCGAGGAACTGGCACAGATCATCGATGGTGTCGAGCACAAACCAGGTATGGGTGTGTGCCTCGATACGTGCCACGTCTTCGCCGCCGGATATGCCATTACCGAGGCCGATCAGTATGCCACAACCATGCGCCGTTTCGACGATGTCATCGGGCTCCGTCGCCTGCAGGTCGTACACGTGAATGACAGCAGGATGCCGTTTGCTTCACGCCGGGACCGGCACGACCACATCGGCCAGGGCTTGATCGGGCTGCAGGCTTTCGACCATCTCGTCAACGACGTGCGCCTGCGCCATGTGCCGATGGTGCTCGAAACACCAAAAGAAGACGACCTGGTCGATGATGTGACCAACCTGTCGAGGCTGCGCTCCCTGTTGCGGTGATGCAGCAAGCCTCCCAGATTCGGGTCTGCGACTCGGGTCTGCGACTCGGGTCTGCCCCGAATCTCTCACCTGACCCACAGCCCAATCCAAGGAAGATCCCCTTGCCCGCCGGACTCCGCGCCCTCGATGAACTCGACCGGACCATCGCCGCTCGCGCCGCACAGCCTGCCAGCGTTTCCTACACGAACCAGTTGCTGGCCGGTGGCATTGCCGCCATCGGCGCCAAAATTGTCGAGGAAGCGGCAGAAGTCGTCGCCGCTGCGGGCGAAACGGGTGACAGTGGACGGGATCATTTGATTGCCGAGGCGGGAGATCTTCTCTACCACCTGCTGGTACTGCTGCGTTCCCGTGACTGCAGCCTGGCCGACGTCGAAGCTGAGCTTGCGCGGCGTGCGGGGGTCTCTGGCCTGACGGAAAAGGCGCTGCGCCCACCCTCCCAACGACCCGCCTGATGCCCATGGCATCCACGAACCTGCGCCTCGGCATCCCGAGCAAAGGGCGACTGGCCGAGGCCACCACGTCGCTGCTGGTCGATGCGGGCCTGAAATTCCGCCGCTCTGATCGCGCCCTCTTTGCCCGCGTGCGCGACATGCCTGTGGATGTGACCTTCCTCCGTGCCGACGACATACCCGTGCTGTGTGCCGAGGGTGCCATTGATCTGGGTATCACCGGCAGCGATCTGCTGGAGGAGTCAGGCGTCGACCTGACGGCGCGGATGCCGTTGGGCCTGGGGGGCTGCCGACTGGCATTCTGTGTAGCTCAGGACAGTCAACTGCAGGGACCGGGTGATCTCCAGGGAGCTCGGATTGCCACCAGCTTCCCCCACGTCACGGGACAGTATCTGGCGCGGCACGGGGTTACCTGCCGGATCGTCGAGCTCAGCGGTTCGGTCGAGGTCATGATCGCCCTGGGCGTTGCCGATGCCATTGTCGATATCGTGGAGACGGGCAGCACCCTGGTTGCCAACAAGCTGCGGATTCTCGACGAGATCGGTCACTATGAGACCGTACTGGTGCAAAGTCCAACCACCGCCGATGCCGATCTGTGTGCTCGAATCGTGCGCCGGCTGGAAGGCGTCGTCATCGCCCGCAGCTACTGTCTGCTGGAGTACAACATACCGGAGGCCCGACTGGCGTCGGCCGAAAAACTGACGCCGGGCTTTGAGTCCCCGACGGTCAGCAGGCTGGAAGAAGCGGGATGGTTCAGCGTACGAGCCATGGTTCGGCGCAGCGACGTGATCGACACGATGGAGCAGTTGGAAGATCTCGGTGCCACCGCAATCCTGGAGACGGAGATCTCCAATTGCCGCCTCTGATCGCCAACGGCAACCCATGGGGCCGACGTCAAAAAAACCCGGTCTCTCATGGCAGAGACCGGGGTTTTCAGTTTTCGGATCAGCGACTCGCCGGTCAGGTCAGTTCTTCGACGAGGGGCGCGAGAAACTGATAGCGGGCAGGATGGCGCAGTTTGCCCAGGGCCCGTTCCTTGAGCTGCCGGACCCGCTCGCGGGTCAGGCTCATCAGCTCGCCGATCTGCTCCAACGTCAGGGGCTCTTCTCCGTCCAGACCGTAGTAACAGCGAACGATGTAGCGTTCACGCTTGTCCAGCGCCGACAGGACATTGTCGATCTGCGCCCGTGAATCCTGATCCATGAGGTCTTCGTCCGGACTGCCATTCGACTCGTCGGCGATCGTATTGAGCAGGCTCCGGTCATCCCCTTCTTCAAACGTCCGATCCAGCGATGCCTCGGGGCGCCCTTTGAGCATGGTCTCCAGGATCTCAGACTCTGCCACACCCAGCTCGTCTGCGATCTCGGCCGTGGTTACGTCGCGGTGATCACCACCGAGGGCCTTGGTCACCTTCGTGATATCGCGCAGCAGGCTCTGACGTGTCACCGGGACGCGCACGGTACGTGTCTGGTCGGTCAGAGTTTGCATGATCGACTGGCGAATCCACCAGACCGCGTAGGAGATGAACTTGAAGCCCCGCGTGCCGTCAAAGCGGTCTGCAGCCTTCATCAGCCCCATGTTACCGGCACTGACCAGTTCGGCCATGCTCAGGCCACGATTCTGGAACTGCCGCGCAACGTCGACGACGAAGCGGAGATTGGCCTGCACGAGTTCGTCGCGGGCCTCCATGTCGCCTTTGGTGATGCGGTCTGCCAGCAGCACCTCGCGCTCGCGAGACAGCGGCTGCGAGTCTTCAATGTCGTGGAAGTAGCGCCGTAGAAGATCGGCGTCTTCGTCGATGTGGATGACCATAAGCTCCTGACTTTACAGATACTTGAGGCTGATTGGGATCACCGGGTAGTCGCCGCGATGCAGTCTGCAGCAACCAGTCGATCCCATAGAACATCCACAAACGCCACGAATTAGCAACACTTGTGTATGTCTAATTTGTCAGGAGCGGCTCTGCAGGCTCATGCAGCCATGTTCTGCCGCAGGCGTCGTGAGAGAATCCGCATCATGCTGAAGGCAATCGAGGAGTAGCGCCGCAGGATGCGCTCCAGATCACCACGTTGCAGCGACAACAGCCGACATTCGCCAATGGAAATCACCGAGGCCGATCGAGGCTCATCGTCCAGCAGGGACATGTCTCCGAAGACCTGTTTGTCCACCAGCACGGCCACTCGCAGCCCCTCCCCGGCGGCGCCACCGTCGAGGCGGCGGACCTCCAGTTGCCCGTTGACGACGATGTACATCTTATCGCCCAGCGTGCCCTGCTCGATCACCGTTGTGCCGGCAGGCACCGACTCCTCCTGCACGGAGAGAGCGATGTGATAGAGCTCTTCCAGGGGTAAGGCCGCAAAGAACGGCGACTCCTTGAGAAAAGTGATCTTCTCCATATTGGTCAGTGGTTGCTGACCACGATCCTGCGTTTGTGTTGATTCCATGATTTGTGCGACTTCCTTCACAAAGTCAGGTGCATCCGGCCGGATCCTCTCCAGCGACTGCCTTGACTGGAGAGAGTGCGCCGTCCAGGCGCCGGCCAGTTGTGTCCATGGGTCGGGGGATTGCAGCACGCAGGCAAGTCCTGCGCGAAGGTCCAACTCGTCACGCTCCCAGCCGCTGATCCGTGCTGCGTTTACGAGACGCTCCTCGGCGTCATCGGTCAGCAGGGGCAGCAGGGGCTGCAGCAACGCCCGGTTGCCGATGTTCTCGAGCAATTCGATGGCGTTGTCCCGCGCCCCCGGCTGCTCATCGTTCATGCGCTCCACGAGATCCGAGACGACGCCGACATCACCCAGTTGGCCCAGCAGGCTGATGGCGCCGTCGCGCACTGTACGGCTCTCGAGGTCAAGCTGATCAGACAACAATCTGGCGGCACCCTCTGGCCGGTCCTGCAACAGTGCGACGATGGTGACGTAACGATTGGCCTCCACCAGGCGACGACGGCAGTCGTCCAACAGGACCGGGCCGACACTCTCGTCTTCGGAGCGGGCCAGCGACCGGATCAGACCGTCCCACTGTTTGGTTGGAGCCGACGCGAGACCAGCCGCAAGGAAGGCCCCGTGGCTGGGCGCCGCCGCCTCCAGACCGACTACGGCGGCAGTGACGACATCGGGGTCCGGATCGGCCAGGGCTGCCACCAGAGCCACACATGCTTCGCGGCTGCCAAGTCCACTCACGGCACGTACGGCGGCTTCACGTACAGCGGGGTGTGAGTGCTGCAGATGTGCCGTCACAGCGGTGAACCGGGCGACTTGGTGCAGACGGTGGATCACGTCGATGCCGGCGCAGATTTCGTCGATGGCCCCGCTGTTGAGCAAGTGCTCCAGGATTCGACTTCGTTGATCGGCCGTGTCCTGGTCCTGCAGACTTGCCAGGATATAGAGAAACTCCGCCTGCAGTTGGGCATGGAGGTCCCCGGGGATCAGCCGTGGACCGATGCCGGCGATCAGTTGACGGCACAGATCTTCGCTCATGGCCTGCGCCTCCCCCATCTCCACCGTCCGGGCAATGGCCCGGGCCGCACTCAGTCGAACCTCCTCATCTTCGTCGTCGAGCGCGGGCAATGCGCCAAGAGCGACGCCATCCCCCCCGGCTCCGGCCAGCGCCTTCCACGCCGCAGCCCGGATGCGTGGATTTTCGTGCGTCACAAGGGGCATGCATACTTCGGTGGCAACCCGGGGGTTGCTGCGCAGAATCTCGATGCCCATGTCGCGAACGCCATCGCTGCTGTGCAACAGCAGGCCGCGGGGGATATCGGCGGAGGCAGCGACGATCTCGCGCATCGATTCCTTGTCAGCAATGTCGACATTCTGCTCGCGCACGGCCTGCACCAGGACTTCGCGGTATCGTTGCCGCAGGCGCCAGCCGATGCCGATCATGGCCAGGCCGATCAGCAGGAGCACGGCGAACAGCTGCCAGAGCGTCAGCCATCCCTGGGCGTGCAGCAGCGTCAGGCCGGCGCCGAAAAGCCCGCCGACGAGCATGAAGCCGCCCTCCATGATCATGCGTGTGCCGTCGCTGTTGCGCTCCGGCACGAGTTTCATCAGGACCTGATACGTGGGTGCAACAACCGAATCGAGCAGCACGTAATTGATCAGGTTGACGATGAGGATGACCGTCACCGGTGGCAGTGCCAGAAGGCCTCCGAAGATGGCCGCCAGCAGCAGGGCGATTGCAGCGTGTACGACACACACCCACAGATAGACGTTGCCGATACCAAGCCAGCGAAGCACGTGGCGCAGCAGCAATGTTGTGGTCAGCAGAGTCGCGACGCCGGCGAGCCCGAAGAACAGGCCGAAGAACGAGGTGATGTCACCCTCGTCAGGGTAGTGGGCCCGGGCGACAACGTTGAAGCCGTAATGAATGACCGTGTACGCTGCAAACAGCACGAGAGACAAAATGAACAGCAGGCGCAGATAGGAGGACCCGGCGAAGTACCGCAGGTTTTCACCGAGTGAGGCGCTGGCATCACCATCGCCGCCACCGGCAGGCGTGACGAAGTAACGGCGCATCAGGGGTCGCAACAGGCCGATGATGAGGACCGTGTTCACTGCTGCCACTCCGTACATCTGCCAGGAATCGAGCCCGCCTCCGAGCAGGCGCACCAGAAAGCCGCCACCGATGTCTCCCAGGGTTGTGCTTGCGGCCAGCAACGGGAACAGCACCTTGGCTCGTGAGGTATAGCAGATGCCCCCGGCGACAATCCAGACCTGGAAACCGGCGATGTTGCGCACAAGTTCGGAGGAGACGAACAGAAAGGAGTAGAACCCGGGAAAGGGGATGGCTCCGGCAGAAGCGTCGACCCACGAGAGCAGCAGGGCGTTGCCGGCGAGCAGGACCGCCAGCGTTGTGAAGAGGCTGAAGACGAGGCGCTGTCGCGGGATTCGTGTCGTCAACCAGGACAGCAGTACCATCGTCACCGAGAACAGGATCGCAATCCAGCCGTACATCTCCGGGAGATGTTCGGGGCCGACACGAATGTTGAAGACCCCGGACGAAACGGATTTGACAATGCCGTCGTCGACGGCGACAAGCAGGAAGATGCACGCCGCCAGGCCGACGCGTGACACCTCGTTGCGCCGCAGATTCAGCATTTGGAGAAAACGGGTCATCAGCGCCCGAGGCGCAAGTCCTCCGTGTCGAGCCATTCACTGTACGGGCGTGGCATCTCGACGGGTTCTCCGAGGCCGGCTTCTGCACGCCAGACCGTCAGCGGATGACGACGATCCACCTGCGGCAGATCGATCTGCCGACGTCGCGCACCGGCCTCAAAGATCGCCATGAGGATCTCCATGACGTGAAGCCCCTCCGCACCGCTGCACAGGTGCTGGCGCCCCTCGTCGAGGGCGTGGACGTAGTCATCGGCAAAACTGTAATCTGCTTCAGATGCTGCGCCTGCCGGATCGAAGTGCTCGGGCATGATGCTGTCGAGGCCGTGCCACACCGCTTCTTCATCGGCCGGTACGTCGTGCGGCACGCCCATGTGCCACGCGCCGGTTCCGCGCCAGAACAGGCGACCTTCGGTGCCCAGGACTTCTAGGCAATAGGCGGTGGAGTCGACTCTTGGCATGCGATGCTGCAACAGGGCGCCGGTGACGTTGCCGTCGAAGGTGAGGTTTGCCGTGATATGTTCGCCGGCGATCCAGCCCATGCCGCTCGCCGCCGGGATCACATCTTCGGGGGTGACCGGATGGCCGGCGGTGAGTGCCGTGGCTGTGACGGAACGTACGTGACCGGCGAGGCCGATCATGTTGTTGACCATGTGAGTTCCGATGTTCATCAACCCGTAACCGCCGTAGTAGCCTTTGCCGCTGCCCAGCAGAAATCGAGGTTCCCCGATTTTGCCGGCGTCGACTGCGGCTTTCATGGCCCGCATGGCTCCCCCCGTGCGGCCCTGGTGATGCACGGCAACCCGACCCCCCTGAGCTGCGGCAATGGCAAGGACCTGGTCCGCTTCGTCGAGGCCCTGACACAGGGGCTTCTCAATGTCGATGTGCACACCATGTGCCAGCACGCCCATCGCCAACGGATAGTGAAACTCGGTGCCTGTGGAAATCGCGACGATGTCGGGCGCCTCCTGTTCGATCATCTTCCCGTAGTCATCATAACGGGCCGAAACGCCAAGCTCATCCCCCAACTGCTCGAGTCGCTCTGGCAGCAGATCACAGAGCCCCACCACCTGACACCGTGGATGCTGCTGGTAGGCGCGGGCCGCAGCGGTGCCACGTCCCCGGCACCCGAGGATGGCAACACGGTAGATCCTCTCACTCATCGCCACTCTCGCGGTTATGGATGTTGATCATTTTCGGGCCGTCTGTGATGTAGTCATCCGACTCGACATGCTCCATCGTGCGCAGGCGTTCGGTCACTTCTGAGATGCGTTTCACCTGCGCTTCGATGGTCAGCAGTTTGGCGACGGTCTTCTCGTCCAGATCACGGTTCAGCAGGCGCGCCGCCTGGGCACTGGTGGAAATAATCGCCAGAGGGTTGTTGATCTCATGGTTGACGGTGATCACCATCTGCCCCACCGTCGCCAGCCGCTCCATGCTGATCAGTTCATTCTCGAGGCGCGCTTTCTCGGTGACGTCCTCAATGACGAGAATCGCACCCAGGGATTTGCCCCGTCGATCGTGCAGCGGATGAGCTGCCACATCGACAACGAGTTGGCCACCGGCAGCCAGATCAAAGCACTCCCGTGTGCCATCGGCTCGTTGGCCCTCATCCCGCGCAACCCCGCCGAGTTCGTACCAGCGGTGTCCCACATCTCCCGGAAGAAGATCTGTCATCTGCGCGCCGATGACGTCGACCAGTTCTGTCTTTGCCCCCATGGGGCCCAACTGCCGCAGCCCGGCGTCATTAACAAAGGTGATATGCAGGTTGTCATCGAGGACGGCGACACCCAGTGGAATATCGGCCAGAATCTGTTCGAGATAGTTGCGGGCCTGCTGCTGTATCTGTTCCAGGCGGCGCGTGTCGGTGACATCAACAAAGGTGATCAGATACGTACGGCCGCCATCATCATCGGCAATGGCTGTTACTTCGAGCAGGCGGTCATTGCGCCGCCACTCGAAGGCTTCGGCATCACCGGGTTGCACCAACCGGGCTGTGGCCAGAGCCAGCTCGTCCCCCAGGTCGGTCGCCACCGCCAGCGCCTGGCCGAGATCCGCTTCGACACGTTCGGCGTCGGCGCCGACGCCGAACAGGGTCAGGCACCGGCGGCTGCAATCGAGCACCTGCAAGGCATCATCGATCACCACAGCCGCGATGGGAAGCGAGCGCAATCCGTTCACGCGCGGCTCAACTCGCCCAGGTCGGCGTGCAGGCGATTCATGATCCGCTCCACTCGTTCGAGGTCGAAGCCCAGTGTGTCAAGAGTAGCCGCTGCCAGTTGCGGGATGCGCCGATCGCCGCCGCTACCGAAGCCTTCTGCCCGCACCAGCACATCCGCCAGGTGCACCGCCGCGGTGCGCTGCGCGTGGTCCCGATTGGGCCGGAAGTCGTGATGGTCAGCAATGGGCAGGGTGAGTTTGGCGGGCAATGCCCATTTGCTCAGGAGCCAGGCACCGATCTCTCCGTGATGGCACCCGAGTACGTCCAGCTCGGATTGCACGAGCAGCATGGCCCCCCGCTCAGCACGCTGGCGAATACGGGCAAAGTCGTCGACGAGTGTCTGGCTGAGGATGACCTTGCCGAGATCGTGCAGCAGGCCGATGACACTCACCTCTTCGGGTGCCTCAAGATCTGCCTCTTCGGCGATGAACGTGCAGGCCCGGGCGCAGGCCAGCGAGTGATCCCAGAGCCCCGGCAGAGCATTGTCCATCATCTCCAGAACACCTGAGCTGAGAACGAGACTCTTGACCGTGTCAAAACCAAGCATGGCAACGGCGTGTGGTATGGTTGAAATCGTCTGGGAGAATCCGTAGAACCCGGAGTTGACGAGCTTCAGGACCTTTGCCGAGACCACCTGATCTTTGGCGATCTCCGCCCCGAGCTGCCGCGCTGTGGTGCGCTCGTCATCGACCATCTCCACGATCCTGGCAATGACCTGCGGCAGTGTCGGCAACGTACCCGAGTGTTCGATGCGGGCGCGCACCAACGCCTTGCGTTCCTGCGGATCGACTCCAGTCTTGCCCATGTCCACTACCCCCGGCGCCCGGCAGACAGGTGGCGGCGGGCCACACTCTTGATGTACATCATCGTCGCGTCATCCTCCCACGCGGCGAAACGATGCTCGAGGGCCGCCAGCAGATCGGCATCAGCATCGATCGTCGCGCCCTCTGCGGCGACAGCAGGGGTTTCGTCCTCGCCTTCGACACAGAGCTCCTGCACGCCCCAGCCCTGGAGCCGACTGAGCACGGCCGCCGACAGGCGTGCCCCCTTGGGCAGCAGCGTGCGTCCCTGCGCATTGATGACGGGGTCGGCGACAATGTCGCCAGCCTGCGCCTGACCTGCGGAGATCCTACGCATGGGTTCGGCAGTTGCCTTCAGTCAAGATCGTTGAGTTGAGAGCGACGCCAGTACTTCCGCAACTGCTCACGGACCCACTCGACCGGGGTCAGGCACAAGGCGTTGTAACCACCCCAGGTCCACCGCAGCGGCCACGACCGACCGGCAATCAACGGCTGGATCAGTTTTCTTCGTTCCTTTGTGACCAACTCAAGGTCGCTGCTGAGGCGTTCCATGGCACGCTCGTACGATCCGGTGATGACGTTGTATGCGTGACGCAGCAGTTTTTCCGGTTGTGTTACCATGACCCGGGGGCAGACCATACTACTTTCGCGTTGGACGAACTGCTGCAGCCATTGCTGCGGGAGTTCATCGCGGTGTCGTTCGACAGCCTCGGCAAGGGTGGCTGGATTCATCACGGCATACGTGCGACAGATCAACGGGCGCACGGGGTAGATCGTACAACCATTGTTCTCACCCAGAAAGGGGCAGCGCTGCGGCCGCTCATCCGTGACCGACAGGAGGCCGGCGCTGCGCTCGGCATCGAACGTGCGCCGCACATGGTCGGCGATACGGGCGTATTCCGCTTTGTACAGGGGGAACATCGTCGCCCACCCCTCATCCATCTCGGCGGCAGTTAATGAACAGCACTCACCCGAGTTGGCGCAGCAGGTAGAGGGCACATCGTCGTAGATGGCGTCGAGTTCTGTCGCCAGTGTATCCAGCTGCTGGCGGGTCAGGTTTGAGGTCTCGTTCATGGATCAGGAAGATGCCCCTTGGGCGGCCCCGGGGCAACGCCCTGAACTCCGTTCCTGACGCGCCACTTGACGTTTGGCGGCGGGCTCGCTGATTATCTACTCCGGGTGCCCCAAAAGGGATGGTAGAACGGGGCGGGAGAAATAGCGTGGCAGAAAAGAGGAAATTTCTCGGTGTGCACTTCCAGTGCTGCAACGTGTACTCGCGTGTCTACGTCAACAAAGCGGGCACCCGATACGAGGGCAGCTGTCCACGATGTGGCAAGCGCGTCGAGATGAAGATCGGCGCCGGCGGTACTGACAACCGCTTCTTCAGCGCACGCTAGTGTAGTGTACGTTAAATAGGTTGCAATAACAGATTTGGTGTCTTATGTTTGGCGCATGGCCAGGCCAATTACCAGCGTCGAACTGACGCCTGCAGAGCAGGATGAACTGGAGCGTCGCGTCAAGGCGCCTACCGCGTCCAAGCGGGACAGCCTGCGGGCGGCGATCGTGCTGCGTCGTGCGCAAGGAGTCAAGCAGGTGCAGGTGGCGCAGGACCTGGGCATCAGCGTGGCGTGCGTGAACAAGTGGTCCCAGCGTTTCGAACGTGACGGGATCGAGGGCCTGGTAGATGCGAAGGGCAGAGGTCGGCCTGCGTCGCTGCCGACCGATAAGGTGGAACAGGTCATCACGCAGGCGACGAAACCGCTGGCGCCACGCAAGCGCTGGAGCGTTCGCACGATGGCCAAGGCGGTGGGCATGTCGCCGGACAGCGTACACCGTATCTGGCAAGCCAACGACATCAAGCCCCACTTGATCAATACCTTCAAGGTCTCCACAGACCCGCGCTTCGAGGAGAAGTTTTGGGACGTGATCGGTCTGTATCTGAATCCACCGGAGCGGGCTTTGGTGTTGTGCTGTGATGAGAAGACTCAGTGCCAGGCGCTGGAACGGACGCAGCTAGGCTTGCCGCTCGGGGTGGGGGAGATCCGTACCAAGACCCACGACTACAAGCGCCACGGCACCATCACGTTATTCGCCGCCTTGAACTACCTCGATGGCAAGTTGATCGCGCGGACGGAGGCACGCCACACCCACGTCGAGTGGCTGCGCTTTCTCAAGCAGGTCGACCGCGAGACGCCGAAGGACTTGGAGTTGCACCTGATCGTGGACAACTACGCAACCCATAAGCAAGACAGCGTGCGCCAATGGTTGTCCCGGCATCCGCGTTTCCATATTCACTTCACCCCGACCAGTGCGTCGTGGATGAACCTGGTGGAGCGCTTCTTCGGCGAGTTGACGCAGGACGTCGTACGCGACGGCAGCTTCGCCAGCGTGCGGGCCTTAGTCAGCGACATCGAGACGTATTTAACGCAGAGGAATCTGGACCCCAAACCGTACCGTTGGAAGGCGAACGGCGAGGAAATCCTGCGTAAGATCCAGCGTGCCAAAGAGGCGCTGGCAGCCGTGACCACCGCGCCGCATTAATGCTACGCATTTAACGGACGTTACACTAGCGGGTGGGCGTACGGAAGGTTCAGGGGCCATTTGTCGCCGGGCGTTCGGCCCTGAGCGCAGCCAGCATCTGTACGACTTCGTGGCGGATGATGGCATCACTCTCGGGTGCAATCATGAGCACGCTCGGATACACCTTGTAGGCCGTTTCCACCTCGTACCCGCCACGGGCATACTCGTCACTTGTGGGCACGTAGCCGATGCAACCATTGGCGAAGCCACACAGCACGACGGGATCCGGCTGCTCGGCCTCAATGTCCAGCTGGTACCGCGAGAAGATCTCACCTTCCATCCCCAGCCACACCAGCCCACCGATCCGCAGCCCCTGGATCTCGAAGACCTGGGGTGACGGCGGCGATGGCTGGCCAGCTGCATTGAGGCACGCGCGAGACCAATCCAGCTGCGCGCGGGACACGCGTTGAGCCCATTCATCCCCACCCGATTTCAGCGCCGCCTTCAGCCTCAGGACCGCCTGTTCACACACGGCTCTCACCGCTGCAGGAGGTGACAGCAACGGCAAGTGCAGGTAGCGGCGCTGCCAATTGACAGTCGTCGCCTGCAGAGGCGTCGCTGTGGTCGCCCCCTCAACGACGGCGGCGCCAAGTTCCCGACCCAGATGATCAACGTCTGCGAAGGTGCCACCCGTGATTCGTGGGTTGATATCTCCCGCCGCACCATTGATGAACACGGCGAAGCTCCCCGTACGGCGCTCGACCTGTGCGCAGGCGGCACCGGGAAAATCGGCACTGATCTCGTGATTGGCATTACCGAGGACCACGGGATGACAGGCATGCTGAAAGAGAATGGCCCGCCCGCGGGCCGTCACCATTACCAGTACGTGCGCATGGGTGACGACGGGCCCATCCGGGTTCTGGCCAAGAACCGTGTTCCCCGCACGGGCCTGCCGGCGGTTGATGCCGATCTGCACTTTGGGCTTCGCATATCTCAAGCTGGCCTCGGACAGTTCCGCGGCTGCCTCACGGGCGCAGGCTTCAGTGGCAACGCAGATCTGCTCGAGATAGGCCGGATCCATGTCCCCCATGCCACGGAACGGGATGGTCAATGGCCCTGCATGTGTGTGGGAGCAGCAGACCAGGACCGCACCTTGTGCCACGAATGGCAGCGCGGCACTCACATCGTGACGGATTCTGGCAACCCGTTCCGCCGTTAGGGCAACAAGATCAAGGCTGATCAGCACAGCGCCGCCACCAGCGCCCCGCCAGACGACCACGCGCACGAACAAAGGATCGTGGACGCCGGTGGCCCCGGAACTGCGCCCCCAGTAGCCACCCATATGCGCGCCTTCGGCGGGAGTGATGTCACGTCGTGCCCAACCTGCTTGCAGGCCAGCCATCCTCAGTCCAGTTCGGTTTCGGGGGCAACGTCCCAATCTGCAGGAAGTATTACAATCGCTATGCTGTCGGCGACGGCGTCGAACAGGGCCCGCAGATCCTCGGCTGCCAGACGTATGGATGGCGCTGCCGTTGGTAGCCACGCTGCGTCAGCGTAGACGAGCAGACCACCATCAAACCACAAGGCACATTCGTCATCAGCC
>JAQCJA010000551.1 GCA_027593305.1 bacterium | reverse complement strand
TCGACACGAGCGCGCTCCACATCGACACCGGCCTCCGGCAGAAACTGCCAGACCTGATCCAGCATCACCTGGTGGTTCCGGGTCCAGGATTTCTGTCGGCGATAAAGAACCTCCAGCATTTCCCAGAACTTCCCCTGCATCCTTGCCGCTTCAAGGATGCGCACGACGTCGTGGGAGCCCTGGTGAAACGGGGCGTAGCGGATGACGACTTTCACGCGCCCCGGAAAGGCTTCCAGTGCCTGGTGCATGTAGGGAGCAAAGTTGGCGCAGGTCTCACACGCGGGGTCCGTGAACTTGACGATGTAGACCTTCGCCGCATCGCTGCCGAGGGTCGGCGAATGGGGCCGGACGAAACGCGAGGCGTCCTCCCGAGCCATGAAGCTGAGATCTTCCGCCCGTGACGTCCGGTAGGAGTTGGCAGCCAGAACGAAACCCACGACCAATACGAGGCAGGTTCCGGCAAAGATGACACGCTTCACATGGTACTCCTCTTCTTGAGCACGAACAGGATGCCCGTCAGTGCAGTGAATGACAGCAGCGCCAGCAGCGGGATCGAGATGAAGCCGAACAACAGCAGATACGGCTCGGTGCAGGACACGCCCTGGGCGCAGGGCTGCAGTCCGGCAGGCACGATGCCACTGTAGAGCAGGTTGTGATAGGCAGCCAGCAGCCAGCCGACGACGGCCAGGGGCAGGGCGTACCTGACCACGGCGCGATCGAGCGGGAACAACGCTCGGCCGAGGATGATGACCAGAGGAAACAGACAGATCCGCTGATACCAGCACAGGATGCACGGCGGGTAGTCCATGACGTTGCTGAAGAACAGGCTCCCCAGTGTCGACCCGGTGGCCAGGAGCCAGCCGCAGAAAATCAGGACCCAGTCCGGGTCGAGATCTCCTGCGGACGACGGTTCGGCGACGGTGTCCAGTGACCCGCTCATAGCCGGCAGAGACATCGAACGGGCCGCACGCGCAGGTGGGAAGGCGAAGCGGCAGCTGCAGAAAGAAGTGTCATGCTACCTCAGACGTGCGGGGTTGCTGGCATCCGGTCGGGAAACGCAAACCAAACATTATACGACTGCGTCGCGCCTGGCGAAACGCCATGGCTCCGGTCCGGGCCTCTGGCACGCCGCGGCCATATCCGTTGGCAGGCTCCGAGCCTGGCATGGACGCGACCTCTGCGTATACTCACTGACCACCCGTGTGACAGGTGTCACGAGTCCATTTCTCTACCGTCCCGGAGCCATTCGTAATGGACCTGAAGCGCGCCCTCGGTCTCGGCATTGCCGACCTGCCCGAGCATCGGGAGCAGTTGCGGCGATACCTGAATCTCAAGCTGCCCGCCCTCGGCCTCAGCGTCCCGCCACGGCCGCAGGATATCGAGTTCCTCAAGGTCGCCCACGACCTGCTGGCCAACTACCGGCAGCAGCAGCGTCTGCTTGCCGATCACCTCAACCCGGTGGATGGCCGCATCCAGGCTTTTCTCGACGCCTATGCCGCCGGGCTGCCGGAAAATCAGCACCCGCAACTGCCAACGCGCACGCTCACCCTCGACCACCACGGTCTGGCGCGCGAGCTGTCGCTGCCGGCGGACGGGGATGAGTATCATACGGCGGACATCGATTCCTACCGGGTCCGCCAGGGGGTGCTGCACAACCCGCGCCACGACCGGCGCACGACCAAGGGTGTGTTTCATCTGGCCGATGGCAGCCTGCCGGTGCCGGCGGACAAGCCCGAAGTGCCCCGGCATGTCTGGGCGGCGCTGCTCTGCCATGCCCTGGCGCCGCCCCCCGAGTCGCTCCTGCTGCCCTACCTGCATGACGCCCCAGGTCCGGCGCGAGCCTGGATCAGTCTGCTGCTGCGGCCCACGGTTGTTCCCGAGATCCCCGGTCGGCAGCCGCGGCAGAGCATGGAATTGCGCTTCCTGGCCCCCGGCAGCCTGGCGGCCAATCTCGATTTCGTCGAGTCCATCTTCGGCAACGCCGGTGATCCCTATCTGCCTCAAAACGATGCCGCTCTCGACGTCGATCACTGGACGGGCACAACGGGATGCGTGGTGCTGGCGACGCACCTGCTGGGTCTGCGCAAGAAAGATCTCGGCCTGCCACACATCAAAGACGCCAGCGAACGCCAGCGTCGCGATGGTATGTGCTGGTCACGGCAGGGTGAGCTCTACAATGATGGGCAGCCGTACAAACTGTGTGCGCGTAGCGCCGACGGCGTCATCGTCACCCTGATCGCCGACAACTACTTCGGCTACTGCAAGAAGGAGGTGAAGACACAGATCTCCTTCAGCGCCAACCTCGTCGGCCTCGCCGAAGAGGAGCACGCCGGCGGCGCCCTGGCCTTCGCCACGTCCCACCTGGGTGACAGCTACCAGGTGGACGGGCGCGTCCCCGTTGGCGACCACAGTTACGCCGATGTCCTGGAGCGTTACGCCGGCATGCTCGATGTGCAGCAGCAAGGCTACGCCCTCGATCGTACCCATCCGGGCGTGTACTACATCCCCGAGGATACTCGTTTCGCCATCGAGGACGGCAGCCTCAGCTGGGCGCACAACGGCCAGCGGCAGAGCCTGCCCCTGCTGCGCGGGCAGGACTATATCTACCCGTCCGGCTACCGCATGCGTTTCGAACGACATCCAAATGCTGCCAGCTGGCGTCTCGTCGGCACACGACCAGAGGGCACCATGTGCCACAAGCCCTGTACCGTGTCCGGTGGTGGCAAGTCCGAGATCTCCAAGTCCCTGTCGGACACCATGCTCTTCGCACCTCTGTACGTGCCCGACTTCCGCCGCGATATGGACAGGGCCCAGGCCCTTCTCGAACGCGACTACGGCGACCGTCTGTTGCCGCACCTGCGCCCCGACTATGGCGCTGCACCGACGCGTCCGGTGCTGTCGACGCTGCGCACACTCGGCTCGGTGATCAAGCTGTTCACACCCTCCCCCGAGGAGTTCACACCGCAATACAGCGACTGGCTGGAGACCATTCCCAACCACATCAAGGCGCTGGTCTTCATTATCAAACGCTTCTACCGGCCCGACTGGGACGGCGACTGGCGCAGCCACTTCTCCGTCGACGTCGTCAACGGACGCCAGGGCAACGAGCTGCGTTTTGAGGGACGCAAGTTGATGTCAGGTTATCTGCGTGTCGGTGTGGACCACAGCGGCAGCTGGCAGATCCACAAAGTGCGGCAGGATTTCCTGCCCGCCTTCAAGCTGCAGATGGAGGATGACATCACCGCTGCCGTCGTTGTGCCGCGCGCCTGGCTGGCCAATCATCCTGCCGATATCACCGCGCCCTCAGCGAAGCTGGTGGAGAACTGTGAGTATCGCCTGTTCCAGCGACCCGATGATGCCATCCACCGCGGTCTGGACCATCAGGCGGAGAGGGACCTGGCCGCTGCCGACATATTCGCCTCCAACTTCGAGGCACTCGACACGGACGACGCCTGCCA
>JAQCJA010000550.1 GCA_027593305.1 bacterium | reverse complement strand
TGGGTTTCCCAGCTGTCCCCCGGTCGCGAACTGTCCTGACCGAGAATGATCGCCTGCCAGGCATCGTAGAGATCGGCCATGATCCCTTTGGCTTCCAGGATCGCGTTACGGTCGAGTCGTACGTTGCCCTCGATAAGACGCCGGTACACGTAGAGGTACAGGCGTTCGAGATTGTCGGCGATGCTGCCCGTGCTCTTGTCGAGTGCGTCGGACAATTGCAGGACGATCTCCTGTGCGTGTATCAGGCGATCCCCCTTGCCGACCATGTCCCCCCGCTCAATCATCACCAAAGCCTCATTCATACAGGAGATCGCCTTGTCATAGAGCAGGAGCAGAAACAGGCCCTTGTCTGAGAGTACGGCAGGAGCCCAAGGCATGTCCTCGACGGCATCGGTCACGGCGGCGCCATTGCCGCCGGCATACGGAAACTGCTCTTTGTTGACCATCCTTGGCCTCCATCGGTTCGTGGGAACTGACTCTCCCTCGTTGTCCAGCCTGGACATCCCGTCCAGCCTGTTGATTCCAGGCCCCGGATTCGACCTCCTCCAGATCTTGCCGGGCCGTGATTGTACTCTTTACATGACTTGATACCATATGGTATAATTTATATCGACACGGACCCTGGATTTCTGCAGTGGTTTCTGGCATCTGTGGTGTAGGGGCAAGAACGCCGTGCCATGCTATATTGGTGACATGGGTGACAAAATCTCAGACGAGGAACTCCACCAGCTCATCGCCGCGGCAAAGGAGTCGAAGTCTTCTCCTGCCGGCGGCTCAGGAACTGCGGGAACCAGCGCCTTTGACCGGGCTGCGCTGTCCTATGACTTCCGTCGACCGCAACGGGTCAATAAGGATCAGAGTCGCCGCATGGAGAGCATCCACGAGCAGTTCGCCCGGATGTTCTCGGCGACTCTCTCCAGCAACATGCGCATGGTGATCGATGTCGACCTGGCATTCTGCGATCAGATTGTCTATCAGGATTTCATCCTGTCACTGGCCAATCCGTGCACGGCCTACAGCTTCACTCTCGAGCCCCATGGCGGCCAGGCCATTCTGGCCTTTGGCAACGAACTGATCATGGCAGTCGTCGATCGCGCCTTCGGGGGCCAGGGGCGTGGCTTTACCGGTGACGCCCGGGCGCTGACGCCCATCGAGATGAATATCATCAACAAGCTGGCGACACGGATTTCCACCGACCTCGAAGCGACGTGGGAACCTGTGGCCCGGGTGGAAATCACCGAAGTCGCCCTCGAAACAAATCCGAAGTTCATCCAGATCGCCGCCCCGCAGGATGGTGTTCTCGTTGTTGCCTTTGAGGCCAATGCCCGCTCCGCAACGGGCCTCGTTCATCTCTGCTATCCACTGAACTCTCTCGATCCTCTCTTGCCGCGGCTGACACCGTCACCCCGGGACCGCACGCGCCGTGATTCGGTGCACGTGGTGCGGCAGCAACGTGCTCTTGGCAATATGAAGATCCCCGTCCAGATCGAGGTGGCCCGCGGCTCACTGCCGCTGAACGAAGTCGCCGGCCTGCAGGTGGGCGACGTCGTCAAACTCGACACATCAACAAGCGACTCTGCCATCATCTTTGTGGGTGACCGCCCAAAGTATTTCGGTCGCGTCGGTCTGCAGGGCAACAAACGGGCCGTGAAGATCACGCAGCGGATCGCGCCCGGCGCGGAGGACTTGTACCGGTAGTCCAGACTGGGCGGCGCTGCTTTGGCGCCGATAGACAGTATAGAATGGATCCCCTCACCAGCTTTCTGGACCGCCTAGGGGCGGCTCGCACCCCGTTCAGCCTGCTGTTCTGCGTCGGCTTCGGCGTAGCCGTGTGGGATCCCAAAGCCAAGATTGTTCTGACTCTGGCCCTCGGCATCAGCTGCGGCATGCTGGTCCTTGGACCGTACTCGGCGGCAGCCCTCTATGCGACGCGCCTGCAGTCCCGCTTCGGTGGCCACCTGCGTTGGCCGATCTGCCTGCTGCTGGCGGTGTCGGCGGTCCTGCTCATGGACGCAATGCTGCATTGGACTCGCCCGCAATTCGTGCTCGCCGGGATGACGGCTTCTCTGGGCACTGTCTTTGGCCACGATGCGACCATCGCCGTTCTCGAACTGCGCAGCCTGCCGGGGGGGCGTGTGGATCCCTGGATGGTCCTGTTGTTCCCGATGCTCGTTGGTCTGGCCGTGCTTGCCGGCTACTGCAGTCTGGGCTTCGGTATCGGCTTCTACCACCTCACTGCAGGGCTGCTCTGAGCTTTGGCCGCACCACTGGCCGATACGCTGCGACGAACGATCGACAATCTCGTCATCGGTCCCCCCCTGTTCGATCCCACGGCGAACCTGCCGAACATGGTTGTCTATCCCGTGTTCCCCACGGCACCCCTGGGAGAAGATCCGCCACACATCATCACCCTGGCCGAGGGCCTTCGACGCGGCGTGCGGCTTTCGGACACCGGTGTCGTCAGCCAGGTCCACGTCGACAATCCGCTGTCGACGACGATCCTTGTGAGTGAGTCCGAGATCCTCGTGGGGCCGACGCAGTTGCGCTGCGTACAGTTCAGTTGTCTTGTGCCGCCCGGGCGTCGCGCCTCGTTGCCGGTCAACTGTGTAGAGGCAGGCCAGCCCACCGTGTTCCAGGCGGAATTCACCGACGTGGAAGCCTGTCCGTGGTACCTGCGGGCCTTCAAGCTGGAACAACTGGCCCGGCATGGTGAAAGTCACCAACACCGCATCTGGGATCGTATCAAGGAGTACCTGCAGCACACTCGAACGGTCAGCTCCACGCAGGATGTTTCCGCCATCTACGACCAGTTCGGCGACGATGTCGCTGGTCTCCAGCAACTCTTTCCCCTGCGTGCGGGACAGGTCGGCTGCATCTGCGCTGTTGGTCAGGATATTTTCGTCGAGTTGTTCAGTGAACCGGAGGTTCTCGAGGATCGTTACGAGCGGGTTCTGCGCAGCGCCCTCGTAGAGGCTGTCGCCCACCCGACGCGTGAGGTCACGCCAGGAGCAACGGTCCGCCGACTGCTGGATGAACTCATCGATGCCAGCCACAACAGCAAAGTGGTGCAGAACCGAAGCCTGCGCGACGCCGGCAGAACCCAGGTCTTCGCCGCCGGCGGCATCTCCGGCTCCGGACTGGTCGCCAATGGCGAGCTCATTCACCTGACGGCACACAAACGATGCTGGGGCTTCGGGCGACCGTTCTCCGAACAGCTTGGGGACCTCGAATCAGACCGACTGCTGCGTGAAGACGAACTCGGGATTCTGTTTGCCCGCCTCGAAAGAGAGTGCACCCCACGCCGCAAGCGCTATCACTCCTACCTGAAGCGTTTGCAGCCGCTCCCTGCCCCCGTTGCTGAGCGGGCGAAGTTCGCCGAGCAAGCCGAAAACGAGGTCGTCGACACCGCCGCCAGGCCGCTGCCGCTGAACCCCACGCTGCACCGGTTTTTCCTTGAGCTTTTCCGCC
>JAQCJA010000549.1 GCA_027593305.1 bacterium | reverse complement strand
ACGCGACGAACGACGCGCCTCTGGAGGATTGCAGCACCGGCCTGGTTGCGGGGCAGACGGTACGGTTCCTCGAACAGCATCAGCACGAGCCCTTCGCCCTGTGGGTGTCGTTTCCGGATCCACACGAACCCTGGGTCTGTCCGCAGAAGTATGCCGACATGTTCCCTGCGGACCGGATCCAGACGCCGCCGCAGCGCGCCGATGAGTTTGCTGATCCGGAGAGCGTGCCTGAGCGCAATCGGGTTCTGCGGCAGATGCTTGGTATTGCGGAGGACCCGGTGGCGGACGTGCTGGCCCTGCAGGGCGTCTACTACGGGATGGTGCGTTTCCTCGACGACGGGCTGGCACAGATCACGGCCGCCCTCGACCGCCTTGGGCTGCGGGAGAATACGATCGTCGTCTATTGCTCCGACCACGGCGACTTCATGGGGGAGCACGGGATGCAGTGCAAGGGGGGCGTGTTCTACGACTGTCTGACGCGGGTGCCGCTGGTTGTGTCATGGCCGGGGCAGGTTGCCGCCGGCATTCGTGAGGACAGCCCGGTGAACCTTATCGACATCGTGCCCACCGTGCTCGGCCTGCAGGGCCTTGATGTGCCGGCGTCGATGCATGGCCAGCTCCTGCCATCGGTGACCTCGGCGCCGCCCCGGGAGGTCACCTTCAGCGAGTACGGCGCCGGCGGACCGGCTTTCACCATGGCAGATCTGCAGCGCATGGAGCGCCCCTTCGGGCGTGACACGCTGATCAAGTCGCTGCGCTGGCGCGAAGCCGAGGGACGGCGCAAGATGGCGCGCACCCGGGACTGGAAATACGTGCACGATCCCATGGGCGACCTCGACGAACTCTATGACATGCGAAGTGATCCCTGGGAACTGACCAACGTCGCGCAGCGGCCCGAATCTGCCGATGTCATCGCCGACATGCGCCTGCATCTGGCAGACTGGAGCATTCGTACCGAAGACGCGAGCGCCGTGCCGATGCCCTGAGGGCAGACCCGCAGCGCGCCTGTACTGCGCGTCCATCCCCGCAACTTCGGGTCACGCCTGCTCGTGCCACTCGTCCTTGTCGGCCTCTTCGATGCTGAGGTGCTGACGGATCAGACGGCCGTATTTCTCCGTGGGGATCTGGCCCACGGGATTGTGCCGGTAGCTGTCTGTACCGCGCAGCAGGTAGGCCTTGAAATGGGGGTTCACCGACAGGTCGCATTTCACGTTGGTACCCGAGTAGCGCACCGTCAGACCGATCCGGGGCTGGTCGGAGGGATTGCCCGGTGAGCCATGGATGATGCGATCGTCATGCAGGGAGATCTGCCCCGCCTGCAGCAGGATGGGGACACTTTCGTCCGTGCGCACCGAGCCTTGCTCCAGCTCCAGACGCAGCACCGAGTCCATTGATGTCGAACGCTGGTGCCGGATCAGCCCCGTGGCATGGGTGCCGGGAATAACCTCCATGGCACCGTTGCTCTGGTTCGAGCCCGTGCAGGCGATCCAGACAGTAACCGAGTTGTGTGGTGTCAGGGGCCAGTAGAAGGCGTCCTGATGCCAGCCAACCGTCGCCCTGCTGCGCGCTTGTTTGGCGAAGAAGTTCGACGCCCACAGGTAGAAATCCGGCCCCAGGATGTCTTCGACGTAGTCGAGGATCTGTTCATTGCGACAGATATCGAACAGCCAGCGGCTGGTTTCGTGCCATTCGCGGATTTCCTTGCTGTCCTCGCCGGCGTTGAGCAGCGCACACAGTTGTCGGAAGCCCTCGTTGAGATCGGTGACCTGGGACGCAGCAAACACGGGGGGCAGGTCGGCGAGCCAGCCCTGTTGCCGGTATTGGGCCCGCTGGTTGTCGGTGAGTCGCAGTGGCATGAGTTGTCCCGGTGTCGGTGTGATTTGAGCCGGCTGGTAAGATAAGGCACTTTCTTGACAGTTCTCGAAAGACCCGGCTATACTTTCCGCATGACGTCGACCCCCACGACCACTGCACCCGTCACGGGAATTCGTGACGGACTGGATCCTGCAGCGCAGGCGATGGTGGTGATTACGGGGTAAGACCCGATCTCGAACGAGCATGGACGAGAATTCCCGCTGTCGACCGACATATCGACAGCGGGTTTTTTTCATATGCGTCAAACAGGAGCAAGGGATTGAAAATCCAGATACGGGATGGCGAAGTCATCGAGCGCGACAGTGGGGGCAACCTGCGCGACATCCTCATCGAACACGACAAGACGCTGTTGCGCGAGTTCATTGCCGCGCGGGGCAGCGACAGCAGCCGCATCGACTTCCATACCGAGCTTGCGGCCGACGCCGAAGTGGCGTTGATGTCCTGGGATGACCCGGAAGCGGCGTGGGTCTACCGGCACAGCATGTCCCACGTCCTGGCCCAGGCGGTGCGCAAGCTCTTTCCCGACGCCCAACTGGCGATTGGGCCGGCCATCGACGACGGCTTCTACTACGACTTCGATGTGGCGCAGCCCTTCACGCCGGATGACCTGATCGCCATCGAGAAGGAAATGAAGCGCGTGGTGAAGCAGAACCACCGCTTCGAGCGTGAGGAACTCAGCCGCGACGAGGCGCGCCAGCGTCTGCAGGGCGACCCCTACAAGCTCGAGATCCTCGATGCTCTGGAGGACGGACAGACTCTCACGTTCTACCGGGACGGCGACTTTGTTGATCTGTGCCGTGGCCCCCACATGCTCAGTACGGGGCAGATCAAACATTACAAACTGCTCAACGTTGCCGGCGCCTACTGGCGCGGCGACGAGAGCCGCAAGATGCTGCAGCGCATCTATGGCACGGCCTTCGCCACGCGCGACGGGCTGGATCATCACCTGGAGATGATCGAAGAAGCCAAGAAGCGGGACCATCGCCGTCTGGGGCAGGAACTGGAACTGTTCTTCTTTGACGATGAAGTCGGGCCGGGATTGCCCATGTGGCAGCCGAAGGGGACTGTGCTCATCGAGGAACTGGAGAAACTCGCCAAGGAGACGGAGGCCGAAGCCGGTTACGATCGCGTGCGTACACCGCACATCTCCAAGGAGACGATGTATCTCACCAGCGGCCATCTGCCATACTACAAGGAGTCGATGTATCCGCCGATGGAGCTGGAGGGAGTCACGTACTACCTCAAGCCGATGAACTGCCCGCACCATCACAAGATCTTCGGCTCGCTGCCACGCTCGTATCGCGACATGCCGATCCGACTGGCGGAGTACGGGACCTGCTACCGGTATGAACAGTCCGGCGAGCTCTTCGGTCTGATGCGGGTGCGCTCGATGCAGATGAACGATGCCCACATCTACTGCCGCCTCGATCAGTTCGAAGAAGAGTTTCTTGCCGTCTGCCGCATGTATCTGAAATATTTCGAGCTCTTCGGCGTCGACAAGTACATGATGCGATTCTCCACGCACTCCGCCGAAGGTCTCGGCAAGAAGTACGTCGATCAGCCGGAGCTGTGGAAGAAGACGGAAGACATGGTGCGTCGCACCCTCGAAAG
>JAQCJA010000548.1 GCA_027593305.1 bacterium | reverse complement strand
GTTGAAATCCACGCGCCGGGCATCAGTTTTTTCGGCGATCCCGAGGAGGGCGGCACACTCTACGCCGACAACAAACTGGAACCCGTGGAAAGGCTGGACCCCTTCGAACTGGCCGGCAGCCAGGAAACGCATCGCGCCTTCGGCGCCTGGGACACGCACATGCATTTCCTCGGCAGCCTGCGCCGCAACAAACCGCCGGAGACCGCCTTCGATGACGCAGTAAAGACGATGGCGCTGGTGGACGAGGTCTACGGCAGCCAGATCTCGTGGCTGGCGCCGGCGTTGCTGCCGTCGGCATCCGGAATCGGCCGCGTCACACGATCAAAGACGTGGCCCTCCTGGTTCACGGCGGCAAACACAACACGGTCCGCTTCGACATCGACGCGCCAGAGGTGCCCCTCGGAGCGCAACTGGTCCAGATACCAGCGGCGATGCAGGTGTGTCTGCCGGGGGCCATCCACGACCCGCGGTCCCCGGCCGAAGGACCCATCCCCCAGATAGATCGTACCCTGCGGATCGATGTGTTTGCCGCGGATGGGATGTGTGCGTTTGAAGATGTGGTCGTGGTTCTCGAAGGCCGCCAGCAGTCGGAAACGATCAAACAGAGGCTGCCAGTGTTTGCGGCCCGCCTTTGAGTAGTGGCCGCTGGGCAGACGAAATCCTGGAAACAGTGGCACGTGGTACGTCGCCAGGCGGACGGGCACTTCGGCGTTGGCGGCCAGTTGTTGTGCAAGCCATTCTGCCTGCTGTCCACCGTGGCTGGCCAGGTGGCCACTGTCCAGCAGAAAGATGACCAGGCGTGGTCCGACACGGCGCACGTAGTAACTGGCGGCGTCATTCTGCGCCAGGTACTGCAGATAGATCGGGGCATTCTCGGCGGTGCCATGGTAACCTCCGGCGACCTCGTGATTGCCGATCGCCGAAACCATGGGCACCGTCAGACCCGACGGCGTCACCATCAACTCCTGCCAGTTGTCCAGCCACGTGTCCCAGATCGGCGCCAGGTTCCAGTCACCGTTGGTGTAGGCCAGGTCGCCACCGAGCAGAGCGAACAACGGCTCCTGCGCTGCCGCAACAGCTTGCAGGCGCCGCGATTTTTCCGCCACACCCATGTCACCGGCGGCGACGAAGCGCAACGCCTCATGTCCATCCGGTATCGTGCGGAAGGCACGCTCTGCGGTGAAGCCACCCATCGAGTCGCCGGCGACGAACCAGTACACACGCCCGGGCTGCAGATCTGTCAGGGGCACGCGGTGCACGGTCCGACCGGGCAAGTCGAGGAGCCGCTGACAAGTCCCTGTCGCCTGCAACGCGTAGTCTTGCCAGTGCCCGCCATGGCTGAGGGTGTCATAGCGCACGAGGGCTGCAGGCTCGGCAGCATCGGCGACGATCGTGTGCAGGTTGACGGTAACCGTTGTCGTAGGATCCCCTTGCCAGGTGAGATATACGTGGCGTGGCGTCGCTTCGACCCACGTGGCCGCCAACAGCGGCAACAGAGTGAGCGGCAGGAACGTTCTCATGACGGGTCGAACTCCAGCTCAGTGATACATGCGGCGGCGCGACAGCTTGCAGGCGGCCACTTCGATAGGGGCGATGCGGAGAGCTCCGGCAGGCAGGGCCTCGGGCGACTGTCACAGATGGCCCGTCCCATGGTGCCCAATGTCACGGAGTCATCGGTAGCGGTCAACGGGAAGTTGACCGGCAATGGGAAGTAGTCCCGCAGGCGGAAAGTTGCTCCCCTGGTGAGCCACTCGTAGTTTCAGTGCCTCGCAATTACTCTCTTCGAGCCGGAGAGGCCTGTAGTGAGCCAGCCGTTGCGCGTCGCCGCCATCTGCACGATTTACCATCCCAAGTCCCACGCCGACGTCATTGTCACCAAGTTCCTCGAAGGGGCCTCGACAGACGAGGGGTTCTATCCCTTCGACGATATCGAGATCGTGTCGATCTATATCGACCACGTGCTGGAAAACGACGTCGGTGTCGGCCGGGCGCAGAAGCACAACATTCCTGTCCATCCCAGCATCCGCCGAGCCCTGCACGCCGGCTCCGACAAGCTCAATGTGGATGCGGTACTGCTCATCGGCGAACACGGTGATTACCCGTGGAACGCTCAGGGTCGTCACATGTACCCGCGACGTTATTTCTTCGAACAGATTGCCGGCGTGTTCTCCGAAAGTGGCCGCGTCGTGCCGGTCTTCAGCGACAAACACCTGGCCTATAACTGGCAGGATGCCGCCTGGATGTGGGCGCGCAAGCAGGAACTCAACATCCCCCTCATGGCAGGCTCGTCGTTGCCGCTGTCCTGGCGGCACCCGTGGCTGGAGTACGAAAAGGGTGGCGTCGAACTCGATGAAGTCATGGCTCTCAGCTACGGCTCGGTGGAAGCCTATGGCTACCATGCGCTGGAAACGCTGCAGTGTATGGTCGAGCGACGGGCCGGTGGCGAGACGGGCATTGTCTCGGTGCAGTGCCTGGAGGGTGATGCGGTATGGCGTGCCCGCGACCGTGGCCAATGGTCGCAGGAACTGGCGCTGGCCGCCCTGGCCCCATCAGAGCACAAAAATGGCGACAACCCCGAGGACTGCGCCAAGCCGACGCTGTTCCTGCTGCGCTACGCCGATGGTCTCAAAGCCTCGGTGCTGCACCTGGAAGGATATGTGCAGGAGTTCGCTTACGCCGCACGCCGACGTGACGGAACCGTGGAAGGGTGTGAATTCTACCTGCAGAATGACGGGCCCTTTTCCCACTTCGGTTACCTGACCCGCAACATCGAGACCTTCTTCAAGACAGGGGTACCTCCGTACCCCTGCGAGCGCACGCTGCTGACGACCGGTGTCATTGACGCTGCCATGATCTCGCGCTTCGGAAGCAACCGGGTTGTCGAGACACCCTATCTCAACATCACCTACCAGTCCTATGAGCAGATGCCTCTGCGGCCCCGCGGCGAGCGCCCCACGGGTGCCTGCCTCGACCCGGTGGCACCGGACATGCCCGCCTGATGAAGCTGTGTGATGCCCTCAACGCCGACCGTGTCGTGCTGGATCTGGCGGCAGATGACAAGGTGGGCGTGCTGCAGGAGTTGCTGTCCAGGGCTGGTTCGGCCCTTGGGTTGGTTGACACGGGCCCCCTGTTGCAGCGTGTTCTCGATCGCGAGGCGATCTGTTCCACCGCCGTCAACCGAGGCGTTGCCATACCCCATGCCCGCTCTCCCGAAATTGAGGGCGTCGATGCGAATCTCGGCATTCATCGACAGGGCCTCGACTACGACAGCCCGGATGGTCAGCCCGTACATCTCGTCTTTCTGGTGCTGTCCTCTGAGATCGCCACACCTGCCTATCTGAGCGTCCTGGGTCGCATTGCCAGGATTTTTCATCGTGAGGATATGCAGCAGAAACTTCTTGCCGCTGCGTCACCTCAGGACATCATTCAGGCCATTGCAGATCAGGATCCGGCTTAGGTCGCAACGCAGTTGTGGCTCGTGCCGCCG